>NZ_JAVIYN010000003.1:0-158480 GCF_036665975.1 Jeotgalicoccus huakuii
AATTTATTAAAATAACAACGTTTACTAATATACAGACATTCTTATATTAAGTCAATACATTCTTTACAATTTATTTTATCTTTTATATTTTTATCGATTCTCTTCTATATAATGTAACTTTTTAGCATCACTTAATTCTCATTTAGTCTGCCTAACAGTATGTTCATTAAGAATTAGCACTACGTTTTCCTTATGTAAAATACTTGTAAAGATATCCATTTACTTCGGTTTAGAAGCTTGCTTTTGACACTTATACTTGATATAGTTTATTTATAATAATTCTAATTAATGGAGGCAGTTATTGATGACTAATAAAGATAATAGACTTACTACTCTTTTTGGCAACCCCGTTGGTGATCGTGAAAATACAATGACAGCTGGACCTCGTGGTCCCCTTGTAATGCAAGATCCTTACTTCTTAGATATGATGGCTCACTTTGACCGTGAAGTTATCCCTGAACGTCGTATGCACGCTAAAGGTTCAGGTGCATTCGGTACATTTAAAGTTACTCATGACATTACACAGTACACGAAAGCTAAAATCTTTAGTGAAGTTGGGAAAGAAACAGAGATGTTTGCTCGCTTCTCTACAGTAGCTGGTGAACGTGGTGCTGCAGATGCTGAACGTGACATCCGTGGTTTCGCACTTAAATTCTACACTGAAGATGGTAACTGGGATTTAGTTGGTAACAACACACCAGTATTTTTCTTCCGTGACCCTAAACTTTTCCCAAGTTTAAACCACGTTGTAAAACGTGACCCTAAAACAAACATGAAAAATGCTGAAAGTAACTGGGACTTCTGGACTAACCTTCCTGAAGCATTACACCAAGTTACTATAGTAATGTCAGACCGTGGTATTCCTAAAGGTTTCAGAAACATGCACGGTTTCGGTTCACACACTTATAGCATGATTAATGAAGATAATGAACGCGTATGGGTTAAATTCCACTTCAGAACTCAACAAGGTATTGAAAACTATACTAATGAAGAAGCAGAAGCAGTTGTTGGTAAAGACCGCGAATCTTCACAAAGAGATTTATTCAATGCAATTGAAGAAGGAAACTTCCCTAAATGGAAAGTCTACATTCAAGTGATGACTGAAGAACAAGCTAAAACTCATCCAGATAACCCATTCGATTTAACTAAAGTATGGTATAAAGGTGATTATCCACTTATTCCAGTTGGCGAATTCGAGTTAAACAAAAACCCTGAAAACTACTTCGCTGAAGTAGAACAAGCAGCATTTGCACCAACAAATATTGTGCCTGGTATCGGATTCTCTCCAGATAAGATGCTACAAGGTCGTATCTTCTCATATGGAGACACCCAAAGATACCGTCTTGGTGTGAACCACCACCAAATTCCAGTGAACTCACCAAAAGGTGCATCGAATGTTTGCCCATTCTCTAGAGACGGTGCAATGCGTGTAGATGGTAACATGGGCTCTGGTGTTAACTACTATCCTAACAGTTACGGTGCGCATAACTCGGATCCTGACGCAAAACAGCCTGCATTAGATCTTGAAACTGCATCAATCTATGAGCACAATTTCCGTGATGACGATGATAACTACTTCGAACAGCCTGGTAAACTCTTCCGTTTACAGTCTGATGAAGAGAAACAACGTCTATTCAGAAATACTGCTGACGATATGGCTGAAACAACAACACGTACTAAACACCGTCATATCTATAACTGCTACCAAGCAGATCCGGATTACGGTAAAGGTGTTGCAGCTGCACTTGGTATCGACATCAATGATGTAGATCTTGAAAACCCTGATTACTTCCACAACATGTAAAAAAGTAAATATGAAAATGGCGGGAAATCTTTAAATAGATTTCCCGCCATTTTTTATACATCCTTCATTGTTAAAGCAATTCTATTTTTCTTTACATCTACATCCATTACTTTTACTTCTACAATATCTCCAGTATTTACTACGTCTAAAGGATGTTTGATATATCTATTAGCAATTTGAGAAATATGAACAAGTCCATCTTGTTTCACACCAATATCAACAAAAGCCCCAAAATCTGTTACATTTCTTACTGTCCCTGATAAAGTCATACCAGATTTTAAGTCTTCAATACTTAAAACATCAGATTTTAAGAGTGGAGTATCGTACTGATCACGTACGTCTCTAAGTGGTGCTTTCAAACTTTCGATAATATCTTCCAAGGTAGGTACACCTAAATCTAATGTTGTAGCAAGCTCTCTAACGTTGATTGATGACAGTTTTCCTCGGATTTTTTCTGTTCCTAAATCATCAATAGTTAAACCTAGAATTTTAATTAATTCATATGTTTTTTTATATTG
This sequence comes from Jeotgalicoccus huakuii, assembly GCF_036665975.1. Lineage (NCBI taxonomy): Bacteria > Bacillati > Bacillota > Bacilli > Caryophanales > Staphylococcaceae > Jeotgalicoccus > Jeotgalicoccus huakuii. Next base: position 2,323 of record NZ_JAVIYN010000003.1, read on the forward strand.
CTCAGGGTGAATCTGAGTCATATCCAGCGGTTCTTTACCGTTGAATATTCTTAAGAACCCGACACATTGTTCATAGGTTTTATTACCTAAGCGCGCAACTTTCTTCAGCTCACTTCTCTTTTTGAAGCCACCATTTTCCTGACGATATAGGACAATATTTTTACTAATAGCCGGCGTGAGCCCTGCAACATGTTGTAAAAGCGTCACTGATGCTGTATTCAAATCGACACCTACTTGGTTAACAGCTGTTTCAACGACAAAATCTAAAGATTCCGTTAGGAATTTCTGATTAATATCATGTTGATATTGCCCAACACCAATTGATTTTGGATCAATTTTTACAAGTTCACTAAGCGGGTCATGAACACGTCTCGCAATCGACACCGCGCTACGTTCTTCTACGTTAAAGTCAGGAAACTCTACTCTCGCTATTTCTGAGGCTGAATACACACTCGCCCCTGCTTCGTTAACGATAATATAACTCAAATCTAAATTCTCTTCACTGATGAGTGAGCCGACAAATTCCTCTGACTCCCTTGATGCGGTCCCGTTACCAATAGCAATTAAAGACACATCATATTGTTTAATTAGATTAACTATCTTTTTCTTCGCTTCATCTTTTTTATTTACAGGCTTATGTGGGTAAACAACATCTTTAGCTAAAAAACTTCCTGTCTCATCAATGACTGCCAGCTTACAACCTGTTCTATAGGCAGGATCTAAACCGAGAATAATTCTTCCTTTTAGCGGTGGTTGTAATAAAAGACGTTTTAAGTTTTCTTCAAAGACGTCAACAGCGTGCTTTTCACTTTTTTCCTTTAAATCAGAACGGATCTCTCTCTCAAGTGAAGGTAGTAATAAACGCTTCAGACTATCTTCAATTGCGTCAGTTATTAGGTCAGCCGTCTTAGCACCATGTTTAATAACTTTTCCACTTAAGTACTCAATAAATTTCTCGTTGTCATGAGAAAACTTCACACTGAGTACCTTTAATGTTTCTCCCCGATTTAAGGCAAGAATACGGTGAGGTACAATATTTTTCACACGCTCCGTATAATCATAATACATCTCAAAGACACCTTCAGGATCGTCTGCATTTTTTCTCACAGTCGATACAAGACTCGAAGTTGCTTTAATACTTTTTAAAATATGCAAACGATAATAAGGATTATCAGATATCATTTCAGCAATGATATCTTTCGCGCCTTGAATTGCGTCATCTGCTGTAGTAACTTCTTCGTTAAGATAAGTTGCCCCAAGTGCTTGTATATCTTCAGTATCTCCTTTTAATATTTCTTTAGCCAGTGGTTCTAAGCCGAGACGTTTCGCTTCTGTTGCACGGGTTTTCTTCTTCTGTTTATAAGGACGATATAAGTCTTCCACACGACTTTGTTTGGTCTGTTTTAATACTTCTTCACGTAGCTCTTTTGTTAACATGCCTTGTTCGTCAATTAAACGTATGACTTCATCTTTACGCTTGTTTAAGTTTTCTAGGTATAAATATTCTGTTTCAATTTCTTTAATCGCAACTTCATCAAGTCCCCCTGTAGCTTCTTTACGGTAACGCGCAATAAAAGGGACGGTATTCTTGTCCGCCAGGAGTTCAAGTACTATTTCAATAGGTTGCTGATTGATATTCATCTTCTGGCTAATCTGTTTAATGAGTTCCTCTGTCATATACATAATCTCCTAATATAAAAAGCCCAATCTATACAGATGGGCTTTAGTAAATTTATTCTACTTCTTTGACTGCTTCTCTCAGCTTCTTAATTGCAGAACGTTGTAAACGTGAAACATGCATTTGACTTAAGCCTATGCGTTCTCCAGTTTCTTTTTGACTGAGCCCATCGATGAATGTAGAATGAATAATTTCCTGTTCTCTATCTGAGAGAATCGGTAAAACCTTCTCTAAAATCATACGTTTTTCAGCCAAGTCATAATTGTCATCTTGTTCACCCATTACATCGAGCAAGGTAACTGTTGAGCCATCCTTATCCGCTTCGATTGAATGATCGACACTTAATGCATTATAACTTTGACCCATTTCCATTGCTTCCAATATTTCTTCTTCAGTCACTTCCAATTTGTTTGCAAGCTCTAAAATTGTCGGTGAACGCTCCAGTTCATTTGTAAGTTGGTCTGTCGTATTTTTAATTTTGGGGCCGAGTTCTTTTATACGTCTTGGAACATGAACACTCCATGTCTTATCTCGTAGATACCTTTTAATCTCCCCGACTACGGTCGGTACTAGGAAGACTTCAAAACGACGGTCAAAAGACGTATCAAAACGTTTAATTGCCCCGAGTAGGCCAAGCATGCCGACCTGGACTAAATCCTCATGATGAGACTGCCCTCTTGAATATCGAAAAGCTAAAGATTCAACTAGTTTCGTATAGTTATCGACCAGTTTACTTTGAGCTAACTGATCTTCATTTTCCTGATAGCTTTTAATAAGCTGGTTAACCTCTTCAGGTGGCAGTCCGTAATTTTTATTTTGAGATTGCTTCTCCATTCGGTTGCACCTGACTTTCGCTAATATACTTCGTCATGCTAATTGTAACACCCGGTTCTTTTTTGAATGTCACCTTGTCCATGAGAGTTTCAATAAGGAAAAGCCCAAGCCCACCTTCTCTCAAATAGTTAATATTATCATCTTCATTATAAGGACCAAGCTCTGTTTTAATCTGTTCATAATCAAAGCTTTGCCCATTATCAGCAACGATAATTTCAACCTTATCATTAAATACAGCAAAGCCAACGGAGATATCTCCTGCTTCATCTGCACTATAAGCATGCTTAACAGCATTTGTTACTGCTTCTGATACGGCAATTTTAGAATCCTCAATGTCATCATAAGTTGCACCAGCTCTTGACAACACACCAGATAAGGTTAGACGGATTAAACCAACGTATTCAGGGTTCGACGGAAACTTCATTTCTATAAAATCATATTCGCGCGTCATTATTCTTCGACCTCCGAATTCTTGTTTACATACATCAAGTCACGTAAACCAGTAATTTCAAAGAGTTTCATGATTCTATCATTTACTCCAAGTACATGGAGCTCCTTGTTATGCTTATTTAAATCTTTTAAAGTTCCAACAAAAATACCTAGACCGGTAGAGTCCATGTAGTTTAATTCACTTAAGTCTACAATTAAATTGTGTTCTCCGGTAGCTGCGATCGGTTCAAAAACCTGCTTGAGTTCAGGCGCGGTATAAACATCTAACTCTCCTTTTACAGTCACTAGATATTCATCTTTATTTTCTGTCACATCAATACTAATGTTCATGATTATGTACGCACTCCATTCGATTCGTTTGTAAAAAGTATGGCTCCATATTTTTACCCTAAAACATAAAATTTGAAACTTACTAAGATTTTTTATTTTTTATAATAAACATCGTTAAATCATCTCTATAGCTTTGATGACGCATACGGGTTAAATTCTCATAGATGTACTGCACTATATCTTGAGGATGCTGATCTCTATATTCTCGAATCATATCTTTAATATCTTCCATATCGATAAATGAACCGTCATGCTTTCTTAACTCAGATACACCGTCGGTAAAGACAAATAACATATCATTCACTGCTAAGTCAGTAGATACTTCCTCGTATTCCGCCTCTTGCATAACACCAAGTACCAAGCCCTTACCATCTAACTCTTCAAAAACATCCTCTTCATGACGATAAATGAATGCAGGTTCATGACCTGCACTGGAGATACATAAATTAGCTTTTTTAAAGTCATAAAGACCGTAAAACATCGTAACGAACATATTTTTATTCACGTTTTTCTCAACTAAGCGGTTGAGACGTTGTAATGATTGTGAGGGTGGGTTCGATGAAGATGTTAAATCCATCCCAAATTTCAGCATGGACATAGCAATCGCTGCAGGAATCCCTTTACCGATGACATCCGCTACCGCGAACGTTAATTTACCATCAGCGTGTTCAATAATATTGTAGTAGTCTCCACTCACTTTTCTAGCAGGTACACTAATGGCACCGAGTTCTACGTTTTCCATAACAGGTATAGACGTTTTTAACATCGTCTCTTGTAAACTAGCAGCGACATCCATTTCTTGGTCATGGCGTTCCATCTTGTTTAGCATGGCCTTATAGTCCTTGTATGTAAAACCAAAACGAATCATCACTTCTTGTAGGACTTCTAGGGAATCTTTAATTAAGGTGTAACTATTAAGTTCCATCACATCAATTAGTTCAATATGTAAAGCAATCATTTCATCAGGTGATATATCCATATCAATCGCGCGCTCACTAAAGTCGTGCGCTTTATTATAAAGTACATCATCATCCTTTGACTCTAGATGTTCCCTTATCAATGTCTTATAATCTTCAACTAAGTCATCAATATATGTCACAACGATCACCTCCTATTTTAAAAAAGACTTTTGATAACAAAAGTCTAGTTTGCAGTCTTCTTATATTTTTTCTTTTTCTTCTTACTCTTCGGCTCAAGCGCTAAACTAATCTTTAGAGCCTCTGTAACTTCTAGCATTTTTTCATCATCTAAATATGTAAGTTTTTCTTGCAAACGGGTTTTATCCACCGTTCGAATTTGTTCGAGCAGTATTACTGAATCCATGTCAAGGTTGTACTTTTCCTTGGAAATTTCAACATGTGTAGGTATCTTGGCTTTGTTTATCTTACCAGTAATGGCGGCAACAATCACAGTTGGACTGTGAAGGTTACCTACATTATTTTGGATAATAACAACAGGGCGTTTGCCCCCTTGTTCAGAACCCTGCACAGGTGAAAGATCAGCTAAATACACTTCTCCTCTTTTCATCTATTCACCATCTTTTCTGTCATTGCATGCTGCGCCATTACGCTTAGACTCTCCTAAGCTGATCCGGTACGCTTCACTTTCGGCATTGAAGCTTTCCTGGGCAATCATCAAATTAAGCTCAGCCATTTCTATATATCCTATGACTAAGTCCTTTTCCAAATCGCTGTATCCTGATAAATTCATCAATACACTCAGCTCCAAAATACATTTATATCATACTTACTTCTCATCATAACATTTAGATGTTCTTAATGCCATGTTACGCTTGAATATCAATTGATGACTTCATTTAGAATAAATGTTTCAGTCTCATTTTTATACCTACGTGGTAATCGTTTACTAAAGGCACATAGTGACTCGTAAGTAATTGTATTGACATATTCACTATACTGTTCTAAGGACTGTTTCGAATCTGCCTTATCATCAACAATTGTTACGATCTGCCCTAACTCAGTACCATCGGGTACTTTAATCATTGTAGCATCCATACAAATTGTGCCGACGATTTGACATTCTCCCCCGTCTCCCAACTGTACTGTATAGCCCTGATGTTGGCGCATTAGTCCATCTGCATAACCGATTGGTAGTGTCGCAATGACCTCATCTTGATTTGCTGTATAAGTTCTTCCATAGCTTACACTATCTCCGGCTTTAAGCTGATGTAACCCACAAATTTCACTTGTGAGTCGAGCTGAAGGAATCAGCTTCACAGATGTATTGTTTTTAACATAATCACTTGGGTAATATCCATATAAAGAAATACCACTTCTTACAGCGGTTGTGAAGTCTTCTTCTAACAGTAGAGCTCCACCAGAATTACTCATATGAATATAGGTAGGCTGTTCGACAGCTTGAACAATACCTTTAAACTTCTCAAATTCTTCAAGTGTTTCAGGACCTTCAATATCGCTAGAGGTAAAGTGACTATATATACCTTCGTAAATAAAACTCTCAAAGTGATTAATGCGATTAATCATTGCTGAAATTTCATCAATATCATCAGTTCCGTAACGGTTCATGGCACTGTTAACTTTTATATGAATCCATACCGATTTATCGTACTTATCATCTACATTATCAATCGCAACATTAACCCAATTTAAATTTGGTGCAGTCACTGCAATTCGGTGCTGGATTGCCTTGTTAATCTGTTCAGGATTAATCGTACCTAACACGAGAATCTTCTCTTTGATACCGTGCATTCTTAGAGCAATTGCCTCATCAAGTGTGGCAACAGCAAAAAATGTTACTCCCGCATCTGCAAGAAAGTTAGCCACAACTTCAGCTCCGAGGCCATAACTTTCAGCTTTAACGACTGCAATAAACGTTTTGTCATGATTCTTTGCTTGAATCGCCTTATAATTTTTTTCTATGGCTCTTAAATCAACGTCGAGTACGGTATCTCTATAGTACCTATCACTCATCTATTTTCCTCCTCAATAATCACCGTCGCAACCGCATAATCTCTAGAATGAGAGATTGAAACATGGACGTTAGGGTCACCTTTAATCATCGGCTTACCTTGTTCATCATTTATACAACAGATATCATTAAAGCTAATTGCCTTACCAATACCTGTACCGAGCGCTTTGCTATAAGCTTCTTTAACAGCAAAACGACCCGCTAAGTAAGCAGTTTTTCTATCTAAATTATTGATTGTTTGATAGTGCGTAAATTCTAAATCACTTAGAATTCTTTTAGCTAATCGATCATCCTTATTGACCTTGTGAATTCTAGAAAGTTCAATTATATCTGTTCCAAGTCCACTTATCATAAAATATTACCTGCATTTTTTTGTTGACTATTTCGATTGATCAACGTTCGAATATCACTTCGGAGTTCGTCAGCCTTTTGATTTTCCAACTCAGGAATATATAATCTTTCAGCCGATGTTTGTAAGGAAATACCTTTTAAACTCATTTTTTTCATAATGGGACCGACCGTCGTATCGATGTTTTGCACCCTAAATAATGGTACTGAAACTTCTGATTTAAACCAAATACCGCTGTGTATACGTATTTCATCCTCTAACACTTGATAACGGAAGTATTTGTACTTTAATTTCGGCGTAATCCATGCACTAATCAATAGAACCAAGAGGCCGAGACCGACTGGTATTAAAAAGATCCACCAAGGTATAAAGTCGAAAAAGAACGTAGCAATACCTATTGCTAGAGCAATCACAAACCAAATTCCTGCATTAATCAGTGCTCGAATTCTCCATAGTTTGATTGCTTTCGGTGATATCCGCTTCATCATCAGTCCCCCTCTCTATATATTTCCATATTCTCTCGATATCATCTTTTTCGATAAATTTAATTTCCGCTGACGAACTTAGTACACCACCCGGTGTCGACACTTCAATATGCCCGAGGTCTGCTCGGTGCAGGAACGGGTTTCTACGATACGTTGTATCTATAATTTTATCATGCTTAATCGCAAAGTGACGACGCGTAAAGGCTGATGCCGTCATCATGTTAATTTCATCTCCATAAATGGTATAACCAACATTCTTAGCACTATAAATACCACTTATTACAAAGATAGCTAAGAGTACTACCGCACCAATATAGATATAGGTCATGAATGACTCATCGTGGAAGAAATAAGCGAGTACGCCCACCGCGATTAAGAAAAACAGAATCGTAAATTGGAAGTATCTTCTATAAGATCGAACCGGCACTACTCTTTTAGGCGTGGTCATATGATAGTTTGGGAATATGTCCCCTATTATCTCATATAATTCTTTCTTTTTAATGAATGGGAGTAATTGAACCTTACCATCAACCTCATCTGATTCTAAAGAATCACTTGTTATCGAAACAGACAGTGCATAATAACCAATTAATCGGCGTAATAAACTGTCAGAAATAACGACATTTTGTACTCGATTTATATTCACGCTCTTGTTCTTCTTAGATAATAACCCATATTCGATAGACAGATCATCACCCCAACGTTTCAAGGTGTAATCATAGTTTCGAACCATAATAATCGTCGTACCAATAATATAACCGATTACGACAAAGATCAGTGAGGCAAGAACGACTGCCAGCACAACACTTCTAATAATATCCTCGAAGTATTCAAAGTAATTCTCAATGACAATTTCGCCACCTACGATATTAATTAAACCGAAGAATATTGCAGCAAAGACACCTAGGCCTCCACTCGTCATTGCCATGAGTAATAATTCCTTAAAGGACATCTTTTTAATCGTTTCAAAGCTTTCAATACTTTTAGTTGCAGTTTCTCTTGGCCAAGGGCTCGCATCACCTATATTGATTTCTGTTTCATCAAGTGATGTCACTTCCTCTTTCTCTTCTTTTTCCTCATAGATTGCACTTTGTATTTCTCTTGCTTGAGATTTTTTTATGGTATCAATTTTAATGCCATCACCTGGTGTTAAAATATCAAGCTGAACGGCACCAAAAATCCTTTGGAAAAATGGCTCATTAAAATCAATAGACTGAATGCGTTTGATGTCTAAATCTTTCTCATTTCTTGTTATGACACCGTCTTTAAAAACAAATTTATTATCCTCAATCCAAAATCTAGTTCGGTATTTATTGATCACATCATAACCAGTTAATAAGATAAATACTAAAACTAGAATACCAATACCACTAAATAATAATTTTGGACTGACTGTACCTGAGAACAGCTCTTCTCTCATATTAAACAAAATAATCAGTGTCGGTATGAACATATTTCTAATTCCTTTAACGACACTGCCTAAATATGCAACAGGGTGTAATTTCTGAGGATTATACATCGCTAGACTCCCCCTTTACAAGATCAACTATATTTTGTTTTAAGGATCTCGCCTCTTCAATTTTGAGTGGTGGCATCATTATACCTGTACCAGCAGTCTTAATTTCAACGATACTTAAATTATATTTTCTAGATAAAGGACCACTGTTGAACGTCACACCTTGTGCGCGTTTAATTGGGATCATTTGTGTTTTCACTGTAAAAAATCCTTGACGGACAACGATTCTATCTTCATGTAACTGATAAGAAGTCACCCGTGAATATATGATTGGCCTTAATATTACAAAGCTTACTAGCCAAAGGACTATGATACCTAAAAATATATAGTACAACCAAGTTGGCCAATCTAGAAAATAGACACCTACTGATGCACCAATAAGCACTAGTAATACGATCATCCAAGTGAGTAAGGCTTTAATCATTAAGTAGGGTCTTACACGCTTGTCCATTTGTATCATCGCTAACACATCCAAAATTTATTTACTTCTATAATACAACAGTCACAAAATAGAAAAAAGAGCTAGGAAATTGAGATTCCTAGCTCTGACGTTTTTATCTTTCGTGATCTTTAAATACACGACCTTGTTTACTTGTACGTCCGCCTTGTCCTTGGCGTTTGTTGTTTTTGCTGCCACGTGATTTAAAGTTGTCTCTACCACGTCTTTGGTTACCACTTCTGTGGTTACCTTTACTATAATTTGGTTTGCCTCTGCGTCCTTGACCTTTGCGAGAAAGTGGTTTTTCAAATGACAATTGAATATTGTCATCTTCTTTAGAATACAGAAGCTCATTAACTAGTGCTGCAATAATTGCTTTAGGCTCATGTTGAGTCATAAGACCTTCAGCGATTTCTCCGGTATGTTGGTTATTATTTTCTTCTAACCATTTACCAATTTTTTCATAGACTTCTTGTTCCCGTGCTTTTTCCACTTCTTTTTTACTTGGTGGACGAAGGGCACGAATTGCTTTTTTCTTATCGTTTTCAATTTGACGTAAGAAATCCATCTCAATTGGGTTAACGAAAGTTAATGCCATACCTTCTTTACCTGCACGACCTGTACGACCGATACGGTGAGTATAAGATTCAGTATCTTGTGGAATATCAAAGTTGTACACATGTGATACTCCTGAAATATCTAAACCTCTTGCTGCAACATCAGTTGCAACTAAAATATCGAGAGAGTTGTTTTTAAACTTCTTCAATACTTCAAGGCGTTTGGATTGTGTAATGTCACCGTGCAAGCCTTCAGCTCTGTAACCTTTGGCAATTAATGCACTTGTTAATTCGTCAACACGGCGTTTTGTACGACCAAAAACAATCGCAAGTTCTGGTTGGTGAACATCTAAGAAAGATGTAAATACAGATAATTTCTCTAACTCTTTAACAATTGTATAAAACTCATCGATTAAAGGATCTGAGTTATTTTGATTCATCGTCTTCACAACTGTCGGATTCTTCATAAAACGTGTCACTAAGTCTTGGATTGCACGTGGCATCGTCGCAGAGAATAGAAGTGTCTGACGGCCTTCTTCAGGTACTTTACTCATGATGAATTTAACATCATCAATAAAGCCCATGTTCATCATTTCATCCGCTTCGTCTAAAACAAGTGTCTGTACATCTTCTAATTTTAGTGTGCGGCGATTAATATGATCAATCATACGTCCTGGCGTTCCGACGATGATCTCCGGTTTTCTCTTCAAATCTTTGATTTGACGTTCAATGCTCATACCACCAAAAATAACGGCAGTCGTTAATTTCTTTCTCTTAGCAAATGCCTTTAACTGATCGGCTACTTGTACAGCTAACTCTCTTGTCGGTGTTAGAACAATCACCTGAGTACCTGCACCTTTAGTTGTGTTTTCAACGATTGGGATACCGAAAGCACCAGTTTTACCAGTACCAGTCTGTGCTTGCCCAAGGATATCCTTTCTCTCTAATGCTAATGGAATACTTTCTTCCTGGATGGGAGTAGGTTCAGTGAACCCCATATCAGTAATGGCCTGTATTGTCTCATCACTGATTCCTAATTCTTTAAAAATCTTCAAACTTTAGTCTCCTTTGACTATTCATTTCTCGCATGTACAACTTCTCTATAGTAACACTTCACGCCTCAATTCACAAGCTCTTTTCTTGACTACCCTTAAAGCAAAAACGCTCGACTAAAATATTGGCCTCCAGCAGCTTCTCTTCTGTAAACATCAATAGGTGCGGCCCATGCTCAAGTAAAAACAATTGCGAGTTAGGCATTTGTTCATGCGCTTTTACACTTGCTTGATAAGGCACTAATAAATCAATCTTGCCGTGTATGAATATAACAGGACATGTCACTTTTCTTAAATCACCAGTTTTTGCTTCCACTATTTTGACGAATTCATTCATCGCTCGAAGTGGGATATTTTTTAATCGTGGACTCACTCTTCTAATCATATTATATCTCAAATGATCCTTCACAACACTTGATGAGAGGTTTAAACGATGCAACTTTGAAATTTTAGTGTGATCGAAGGCCGGTGCGATTAAAATTAATTTATCAACATGGTAATTTTGCGCGAGGTAAGATGCAAAGACGCCACCCATAGAGTAGCCAATGATGTATATTTCATCCACTCTCTTAGTTAGATTAAAATACGCCTTTTCTGCTTCTTGATACCAATCATCACCAGCTAGGCCCACTAAGCTTAAAGTGTAGCCATGACCTGGGTACACAGGAAATTCATAATCAAAATCATATCGCTTTTTTAAATATTTAAATGTTGGCTCTAATTCAAAACGCCCACCTGTATAGCCATGTAGAAATAAGATGCCGACTTTAGCGATCTTGTATCACCCTTTCTAAGGCCATTCCCCTAGAACCTTTTAGTAAGATTGCTGTATCTTTATTTAGATGTTCTGTCACCTGATCTCTCAAGTCCTCAATTGTCCAGATATGCATTTTGTTTTTAGTCTCTAAAATATTATGAATGTACTCTGTATGCTCACCGAATGTATATATATAGGTGAAGTCTGTTGGCAATTCATTGATGAAGTGCCCAACTGCCTCATGAAGTTCCTTAGAATAACTACCGAGTTCTAGAATGTCACCGAGCACTAGAATTTTGTTGGTGTAGTCGAGTTGACTCATTGTATCAATTGCACTGATCATACTAGCCTTAGATGCATTGTATGCATCATTAATAATTAGAGCACCACTCTTGTCCTCAATACGTTCCATTCTCATTGTTGTCACTTTTAAGTTTTCCAGATTTGCTTTACTTTCAGCTAAGCTAACACCTAAACTTTCAGCAACTAAAATAGCGAGTGATGCATTCAGTGCGTTATGGGCACCAAGTTGAGGAATCGAAACCACTTCGCCTTTAAATGTAAATTGCGTACCTTCACCATTTGCGCTGATATCCGTAATCAACGCTTCATTTTCTTCATTTAAACCAGCTGTTTTTAATGTATATGGTACATCTTTTTTAACGATGTTTTCTAAGAGTGGATAATCTTTAGAATAAATGAATGTACCCTCATCTTTTAATTCATCAACTATTTCGTATTTTGCCTTAGCAATATTTTCTCTAGAACCTAACATTTCTATATGGGATTCACCGACACTAGTAATCACTGCAATATCTGGTTTTGCAAGCTGACTTAAAAAACTAATATCTTTTAGTCGGTCCATCCCCATCTCTAAAATTGAAACCTCAGTATCCGCTTCAAGCTGTAAGATCGTTAATGGCATACCAATTTCATTATTAAAATTACCGATTGTTTTTTGCACCTTGTACCGTTTATTTAAGACACATTCAATCATGTCCTTGGTCGTCGTCTTACCATTTGACCCTGTCACAGCAACAACCTTCGGTGCAATTTCATTCAAATATACCTGGCTAATCTTCTGAAGGGCTTTTAATCCATCCTCAACAAGTATAGTAGGATAACTCGACTCCATATCGTCTTGTTCACTTAAGGTTAGCGCTGCACCCTTGTCAAAAGCCATATCTATAAAACGATGACCATCGACATTTTCACCTTTGAACGGAATGAATAAGTTATTTGTTTCAATTGTGCGTGTATCGATGGAGACACCCTCGATATAATTATCTTTTAAAGTTTCAGCCTTCTTATTTAATGTACCGCCACAGGCCAAAGCGATTTGCTCAAACGTTCTTTTTATCATTTTCTTCATCCTAATTTTTCTTATTTACTGATATAATTATAAAATAGTTGTATACTAAATGTCATGATTTCTATATGAATTAGGTGACTTACGTGAGTAATAATAAATATCAACGACAAAATATAAATATATTCGCACGCGTCGACTGGATTTTAATCATTTTAATCTTGTTATTAGCAACTGTCAGTGTGATTGCCATCCATTCTGCGATGACGAGTGGTCAGTACGGTACAGATTTTGGTACGCGTCAAATCATGTTCTACGCACTCGGTTTTGTTATAGCACTCGGCTTAATGTGTATCCCCTTTAAATTAATAAAGTCCTATACTTGGATCTTATATACAGTAGGCGTCCTGAGTTTACTCATCCTATATATTGCGCCAGTCTCATCAATTACACCGATTATTAACGGGGCTAAGAGTTGGTATCAGTTCGGGTTCTTCAGCATCCAACCTTCAGAGTTCGTTAAAATCATTTATATTTTAACGATGGCTTACGTGATTAGTCAGCACAATAAATACAAGCTCACCGACACACTGGCCATGGATTTAAGATTGTTGCTCAAATTAATTTTAGTTTCAGTGTTGCCGATGATCTTAATTCTTCTACAAAACGACATGGGTACTGTACTCGTGATGATTGCAATTTTCCTCGGCTTAGTCATTGTATCCGGTATTAGTTGGTGGCTCATCATTCCAACTTTTACTGTTGCTGCAACGACTGGAATTGCATTAATCTTAGGCATACTTTACCGTCCAGATATTCTTGAGAAATACTTAGGTATTCACCCCTATCAATTCGAGCGTATCTATTCTTGGTTAACGCCTGAGGCCTTCCAATCAGACAGTGGCTTCCAATTGACCAATTCACTGATTGCAATTGGTTCAGGTGGAATTACTGGTAAAGGTTATACAGATGGTATTATATATATTCCAGAAAATCACACAGACTTTATCTTTACGATTATCGGCGAGGAGTTCGGATTCATAGGATCAACTATTGTAATTCTGATTTTATTTATGTTGATTATGCATTTGATTCGTATGGCTTTTCAAGCGACTGATAGCTTTGCATCTTATTTTATAATCGGCTATATTGCACTCTTGGTCTTCCACATCTTCCAGAACATCGGTATGACGATTCAGCTTGTACCAATTACAGGATTACCTTTACCGTTTATAAGTTATGGTGGTAGTGGACTTTGGTCGAACATGGTCGCAGTTGGTGTACTCTTAAGTATGTACTTCCATCACCTATCCGGTCCAAAATTAAAATAAAAAAACTGCTGTGGAGGCGTTATGCATCTACAGCAGTTTTCTTTTAAATATTATTTTCTTTCAGTCTAAGTTGTTCCTTGTTAGCAATACGGTTCATAATTTCAAAACGAGATTTCGAAGATGAGACCTTCACACCGAGTTCATGCAGCATCTGGACGACTTCCTTAACTTTACTTGTGTCGTTTTTGCGCATATGGACACTCCCTTTTTATAGCTAACTTTATTGTACTTCTTTATAATATAATTATCTATACTTTTCAGAGAGAAAATATTACAGACTTATTACAAAACTATTTTATATTATTTTTTAGAAAGGGATTCAAGCATGTATATTCCGTTTACAGACATTTATATAACGGACCAAGTGGTGTTTACAGTTATTACTGCTATTATATTTTTTGTAAACTTCTTACTCGCCATTGGTCTAATATTTTTAGAACGACGTAGTGCACAAAGTGTTTGGGCTTGGATGCTCGTCCTGTTCTTCCTACCGATTGTCGGTTTCTTATTATATATACTTTTTGGTAGAACGATTTATCGACAACAAATATTTAAAATAGATGAAAAAGATAAGGTTGGTCTCGAACACTTAGTCAGTGAACAACTAGAGGAAATCAGAGAGAATCACCTATCCTTTTCTAATAGCACCGCAGAGAAGCATAAAAAACAAATACATATGCTCCTTTATAACAACCAGTCCTTTGTCACAAGTAACAATGATGTGACAACCTATACCAACATGAATGACAAATTTGACCAAATGATCAGAGATATAGATGATGCAGAAGATCACATTCATTTCCAATATTACATCTTCAAACTCGATGGTATTGGGAACCGTTTGTATAAAGCACTTTTAAAGAAACAAAAAGAAGGCGTCTCTGTGAGAATACTATACGATGATATAGGCTCACGGTCTTTATCTTTAAGAAATTTCTCTGATATAAGAGAGCAAGGCGGTTTAGTTGAGGCTTTCTTCCCTAGCAAACTACCACTCATCAACCCACGTATCAACAACAGAAACCATAGGAAAATTGTGGTTATCGATGGACGTATCGGTTATATCGGCGGGTCAAACGTCAGTGATGAGTACATCGGGCTGAGTCCTAAAATGGGTGCTTGGCGTGACACACACTTACGTATCGAAGGTAATGCCGTGAAATCTTTACAGATTCGTTTCATGTTAGACTGGAACTCTCATGATACACGTTATAATATGCACAATACTGAGCGATTCTTTCCTGAGCTACCATCTGTTGGTGACACGACGATGCAAATTGCTTCAAGTGGGCCAGATGAGAACTATCAACAAATTAAATATGGTTACTTAAAAATGATTTATAACGCGAAAGATACGATATATATTCAATCTCCATATTTCATTCCAGATCAGTCAATAATGGAAGCTTTAAGAATTGCCATTCTAGCAGGGATCAAAGTATACATCATGATTCCAAGCTTCCCAGACCATCCCTTTGTTTACTGGGCAACTTATTCAAATGTTGGTGCTTTGATGCGTATGGGGGCAAATATCTACATGTATCAACCAGGATTCTTACATCAAAAAGTATTTATTATTGATGATGAAGTTGTATCTGTGGGTACGACTAATGTTGACAACAGAAGCTTTATCTTAAACTTTGAAGTCAATGCATTTATGTATGATAAGGAAGAAGCTAAAAAGCATCGTCTCATATTCGAAAATGATATTCAGTATTGTGAAATATTAACTGAAGAAAAGTATGATGATAGAGGTTTATGGATTAAGTTAAAAGAAGGCTTAGCCAATCTCATATCACCAATCCTATAACACTAAAAGCCGATGTATGAATTATAATTCATACATCGGCTTTCTTATTTTAACAATTATTTTTTACGTTTTTTCTTAGGTTTAACTCTTGAGTTTTTCAAGCGTTTTTCCTTTTCAGCTTTTTCTTTCTCATGTGCTTCAATAATTGGTGCCATTTCTTCATGTACTTTCTTACGATAGAAAGTATTACCTGCCCAAGTTTGGAAGATTAGGAATAGACCACCAACTGCCCAATATAATGGTAAGGCTGAAGGAGAAATTGCTGAAATCCAGATAATCATCAACGGTGAAATAAACATAAATAGTCTCATTTGTTGACGTTGTTCTTCTGGTACAAATCTCATTGAAATCCATGCTTGAACTGCATATACAATACCTGCAATTGCAACCATGAAGTAGTCTGTTTGCGTTAAGTCCATCCATAGGAACTCTGGGTGTGCTTCAATCCCACCTTCTGAAGGGAATCTAAGTGCAAAGTATAAGGCCATAACGATTGGCATTTGAATTAATATCGGTAGACAACCCATATTTAAGGGGTTGATATCATGTTTTTTGTACAATGCCATCATTTCTTGCTGTGCAGCCATCTTCTCCTCTTGAGTCGTAGCGACCTTAACTCGTTGTTGAATTTCTTCCATCTCAGGTTTGACGATCTTCATTTTTTCTCTCATCATCATCTGATTCTTGTATGTACGCATCATGAACGGGAAGATTGCTAGACGAACAATCAATGTAATAATAATGATTGCTAAACCATAATTGTAATCTAAGTTATCTCCTAGCCAATGTAATAATGTATCCATTGGGCTAACTAATGTGTTATAGAAGAAGCCGTCTCTATTCTCTTCTTGAGAATAATCACATCCTGCAAGGAATAAGACTAAAATCATAGAAGCAGGAAATAGCCATTTTTTAATCATTTCTTCACCTCAAATAATATCTCGCATAAAAAAGATTGTACCATATATTGAAGTGTATAAAAACCAATTTCAATGTAAATGGTTAATTTTTCACAAGGTTAGGAGAGAAATTGTGTCACTGTTTGGTCAATATTAGCTGACTGAGTAATTGCAGAGATCACAGAAATCCCATCTGCACCATTCAACAAACAAGACTTAAAATTATCTACAGTAATGCCACCGATAGCCACTATCGGCAAGGTTGTCTTTTTTGAAATTTCCTTTAACCCAGATAAACCGATGGCTTGACCAGCATCATCTTTAGAACTGGTCGGGTAAACAGGCCCACATCCCAAGTAATCAACACGACTCAAATCGCTCTGTTTTAGTTCTTCTAAATTACCGACAGATAAGCCGATGATTTTATTATTTAAGAATGCTGGTAAATCTTTAGGATTGATATCAGCTTGCCCGACATGCACACCGTCAGCGTCTACAATTCTCTGAAGCTCTACATCATCATTAATTATAAAAGTGACCTTATATTTTTGACACAGGTCTTTTACCTCCATCGCAAATTGAATTAAATCTTCGCCACTTTTAATATTTTCTCCCTTTTCTCTCAACTGAAAACACGTCACTCCTGCCTTAAAGGCAGTTTCTAAATCTTTTAAAGGGTTTTTAAAGCTCGAAGATGAAGCGATGAGATATAACCTTAATACCGATCTATTCATGCACAGTCACCTTAGATTTTTGGTAGTCCGCTTCAGAGAATTTATACATTTCATCAATCAATTGAACTTGAAACATGCCTGGTCCTGACGTACTTAAAGCAGCTTGTTCTGCAGCAATGTTATATAAGCTCACTGCTTTAACAATAGCATCTTGGGTTCGGTCGACTGCTAAAAATGATGCACAAATTGCACCTAAAACACAGCCTGATCCTGTAATTTTCTCTTGGAATTCATGACCATTGTTCATAGAAATAATCGTTTCACCATTGGTATATGCATCGGTCTCACCGGTTACCAAAATTGGCACCTTTAATTTATCATAGGCAACTTTAACGATTTCTTCTGCTTTACCTTCTGCAATAGAGTCCACGCCTTTAGACTCAACATCTAAACCTGCTAAGGCCATAATTTCTCCTGTATTTCCCTTAATTAAATCGACCTTATGGTTTTCTAATATATGGTTGATGACGTTTCTTCTAAAAGTGGAAGCACCATATCCAACAGGATCTATAATCAGAGGTACTTGACTCTGATTCGCTTCTCTTGCCGCTGTTTCATAGAGTTCGATTTTATCTTCACTACAAGTTCCTATGTTGATGAGTACAGCGCCACTATGCTTAATTATGTCAGCCATCTCCTTCTTCTCGCCACTCATAATTGGTGATGCACCGAGTGCAAGTAGGCTATTTGCAGTGAATGGTTTTACTACATCATTGGTAATACATAGAACGAGTGGATTAATGCGTCTTAAGAGTTCAATCATTGTTATTCTCCTTTATATGAAAAATGATTTACCGGCCCACTACCTTGCCCGATACCAGGTGCATGTTTAATAGCATCTGTTATATACGCCTTCGCTGTTTTAAACGCATCTTCCTTAGTATTACCCTTAGCGAGCTCTGCAGTAAGTACCGCTGAAAATGTACATCCTGTACCATGTGTTTGATCTGTGTCGATTCTTTCACTAGATAGTGTCGTAATACGCTCCCCATCATACATATAGTCTGTCGCATCGCCGTCTAAGTGACCACCTTTAATAATGACACTTTTGGCCCCCATTTCATCAACGATGAATTTTAAAGCATGTTCTATATCTGATGTGTTTTCTATCTTCTGTCCTGTAATTGCCTCTGCCTCATGTAGATTTGGTGTCACAATATCAGCGAGCGGAATGAGTGTATTGATGAGCGTATCCATCGATGCTGCGGTCATCAAACGGTCCCCACTTGTTGCAATCATCACAGGATCCATGACATAAGGAATATCATATTCTCTTATGTATTTTGCAATTAAGGTCATCATATCCGCTTCAGCAATCATGCCCGTTTTCATTGCTTTTGGCACTTGATCATCAAAAACACTCTTAAGTTCCTTTTCGATAAAATCTATCGGTACGTTATAGACATCCTGAACGCCTAATGTATTTTGTGCAACAAGTGAGGTGATAACAGCCATGCCGTATACATCTCTTGATGAGAATGCCTTGATATCAGCAGGGACACCTGCCCCACCTGTTGGATCAGTTCCAGCTATTGTTAACGCAGTTGGTAAAGTCATTATTAGATTCCTCCTAAAAAATAAGCCCACTTCCTGAAAAGAAGTGGGCTTATCAAAACGAATGCTGTATTCATTTTATTCGCACTTCCCTCCGCCAGCATAACCTGGATCAGGTAAAAAGGGACAAGTTTTCACTATCTCAGCCAATTGGCGCCCCTAGTGGTAAATGTTATTTAAATGTATTGTATCACATTGTACTTTAGTGTCAAAGAAGATTCCGTTTCCTTATACATATTAAACCGATAAGCATCATCACAATACCTAGACTTGTAACAATTACAACTGCTAACTCATCTAAACCTTCTATAGGAACATCGCTCAAGTAATAAAATGGACTCAGTTTTAAGAAGTTTTCATTTAAGTCAATCAAACTTCCTAAATAATTAACCAAGAATATATATGCCAGATATATCCAGACAAATATATGAAGTCTAGCATATATACCAATGAGTAATGAAGAGACTCCTATAATAAATACCATTGCAGCACTGTAATTAATAAGTCCTTTAATGTAATCGACTTCTGTGAGCTCTAGTCCTGTCACATTAATACTAGCTAAATACATTCCAACTAAGGTCAGTAAATAACTCAAAATACCCACTAAGTTCGCGTAAAACCAGTGTATTAAATATGCCGTTGTAAGTGAAATTCTATTATTTAACGTCGCCGCGTTCATCATCTCTAAACGTCCTGATTTTTCTTCTATTAAAAATCTACCATTCACCATTAAGGCAGGTACCGTCGCAATTAGTGCAGAGATTATAAATAGTAAATTTATAAAAAACATGGTGCCATCTTGACCTTCAAATGCGGCTTTAAGCATATCATTTTGACCGATGACTTGATCAAGATCTCCAAAAATAGAACCGTAAGATAAACCAACTATAAAGAGACCCACTATCCATGACATCATCAAGACCTTACTATTGATGAAGGCTAATCTAAAGTAGCTTGAGATTTTTCTTTCCTTCGGTTTTTTATCGATATTAAAATAACCGCTTCCTAAATCACGCTTGTAAAACAATACGTAACTTAAGGCCACTAATAGAATGACGATTGAGAATGGCATGAGCCATAGTCCAGATGATTCTATACCATAGGCTTCTATACGAGACAACCAGTGATAAGGAGAGATTACAGAAAATCTTGTATCCACCACATCCGTCATTGCTCTGTACAGGTATAAAGCAAGGAGAACGGTGAGTGTCAGACCAAATGTTAGATCTGCACTTTGGAATAATTGTCCGAAAGAAAGCGTCAGTACAAAGAATGAGAGTCCAAATAAGCTCAGACCTAGTGCGTAATATAAGTTTCCAGGTAAGCTTAATCCTTCAACATTGATAAGTTGTAATCCGACAACTAGGATAAAACAGACAAGTATATTGATTATGATACCTAACATGATTTGTGAACTGATGATCGTCGATTTCTTCGTACCTGTCGTTAGAATATATTCCGTTAAACCTTCTTCCTCTGCTTTTCTCCCAATTCCGTTTGCGATTAAAATATTAAACAGACCATGGAAGATTGCCATAATTAACAACATTTGGTGCGCAAACATTACCGGTGATGTGTAATCCCCCTCTGGAATCGGTCCAATTAAGGCCACCATTGCAGGGTTATCAACGGTCATTTTCATACCTAAGCGTTCTTCTTCAGTCCCATATAGTGTGTTAAATACACTGGGTATCGACAGTGAGATACCACATAAAATCAGAAGCCATAAGAAGACCTGAAAACGCACATTACGTCCGATCAATCTAAAATATGTCATTTTGCATCCTCGTAATATCTCATGAAGATATCCTCAAGTTTTGGTGGTGTTGTTTTTAATGATTTGAGATTATAGATCTTCAAATATCTTAAAAACTGAGGAATATCATTATTATCGATGAACATATGGTAACCATCACTGTCAGATGAAAAATCATGAATAAATTTTTGATGTTTTAACGCATCAATATTATCATCAGTTTCGATGATATATTCTACTCGAGTAATGTGCCTAAGATCATTCATAGTACCAGCTTCTATGATTTTACCGTCTCTGATTATAGCAATACGATCCGCAAGCTTTTCAACCTCTGAAAGAATATGGCTCGATAATAAGACGGTCTTGTTATTATTTTTTAAGTTGATGATTTCTTCATGAAACACTCGCTCCATTAATGGGTCAAGACCAGTAGTTGGTTCATCAAAGATAAATACATCTGCATCACTGAGAAAAGCACTAATTAATGCAACTTTTTGTTTATTTCCCTTGGAATACGTCTTACATTTTTTATGTATATCTAATCTAAAACGTTCAATTAATGCCGCTTTTCTGTCATCGTTATGATAGCCTTTAGCAGCCATCATGAAGTCGATGACCTCACCACCTGTTAAGTTTCCCCACAGATTGACATCCCCAGGAACGTATGCAATCTTTTCAATATAGTTTTTATTTTCCTTAATATTTTTATCATTGAAAAGAATATCACCTTTCGTTGGTTCCAAAGCACCAATAATCATACGAATTGTCGTCGATTTCCCCGCTCCATTCGGTCCGATAAAACCAAAAACTTCTCCAGGATATAGAGTGAACGATACGTCTTTGACTGCTTTAACCTTGCCAAAATGTTTAGATAAATTCACCAGTTCAAGCATACTGAACCCTCCTTAATCTATTGGCTTAATTTTACCACAAAAAAACATCGACACTATAGGAGTGCCGATGTTGATTTTATCTTATAGTCTTGAACCACATACAGGCCAAGGTGATGATCCTCTTTGATCATATAGCATTTGTGCTCTTTGTGTTTGTTCAGCAGCAGATGCTTGTGAAGCAACACCTGAACCACCTACTGACTGCCAAGTTTGAGCATCAAACTGGTATAGGCCGTGATATAGACCATTAGCACTTACGACACTCGCGTTTCCGCCAGATTCACAAGCTGCTAAAGCACCCCAGTTTAAGCCGCTATTTGTATTTGTACTTTGTGCTTGTTGTTGTGGCTGCTGTTGTTGTTGTACTTGTTGTTGAACTTCTTCTTCTTGAACCTCTTCAGCTGGCGCATTAGTTGTTGTTTCTTCAACTTCTTCCACCTCAGTTGCTGGTTCAGCAACTGGAGTTGCTGCATCTGGTGCTGCATCAGCGGAAACAACTAATTCTTTACCTACAAAAATAATATCTGATGATAGGTTGTTCCATTCTTTAAGTTCAGCTACAGAGACATCGAATTCTACAGCGATATCAAAAAGTGTGTCACCTGCTTCAATTACATATTTATCTTTTACTTCTTTATTGTCTTTGTCAGATGTTTCTTCTTTAGCTTCAGTTTTTATATCTCCATCAATTTCTAATACTTGACCAGGAACGATAATATCTGAAGTTAAGTTGTTATCTTTTTTAAGTGATTCAACTGTTACATTGTTCTCTTCTGCTAGTACCCATAATGAGTCACCTGATTCTACTGTGTGTGACGCCGCTTCTGCCGAATATGCAATAGTAGTTGAAACTGCTGCAACTGCTCCAAATGCTAAAACCTTTTTCATAAGAATATTTCCTCCATAATGTTTAATTCATTTTTACCAATACTGGCCGCTCTTTTTCATTAACGATATTTATTATAGGGAAAAAAGTCATTACATAGGTTACAGCAATTTAAAAATTTAATCGTTTCTTTACAATCATATTACAAAAAGTTCAGTTTAATACAATTAGATTTCATTAATCTGAATATTTTATATCATAAAAATAAGCATATCTATGAGCCGCAGCAGCTCATTAGATATGCTTTGTGAGTGAGATGAATTGGTGCATTATAAGTGGGGTATAATTAAGCGAGTACTTTCTCTTTGTCTTTACTTTCTTCTGTTTTAATTTCTGCTTCTTCAACTATGCTTTGAATCACTTCAATTTGCTTTTCTCTATCAGTATTTGCGGCTTGTTTTGACTCAGTTATAGTATGTACGTACTGTTCACCGAGTGCGTCTTGGATGTTGTAGTGATTGACTGCTTGTTCAATCAACCGAGATGGATTAGAAATATCTGTACGATTTTGAATCTTTTCAGGCACTTGTTTAACACTCTCTACCCAAATTTCCATGCGGTACTCTCTAGTACCATCATCACTTGTAGTTGTAGTGGTTGCTAACTGTCCACTGACACATAATATGTCACCTATATTTGTCATTTCTAATACTTTTGGTACACTCTTTCCAAAGGCTTTACAGTAAAGAAAATGTACTTCTTTTTCACGACGACTATCTTTCGGCACACGAACTGTAGCAATAATAAATGCATTGACACTACCTTGGGCATTTTTCGCAATGACGTTGTTGCTAATAAGTTCACCGACAAGCAATACTTTGTTCATCATCTTATTTCACCACCCTTCCTGTTACCAATGTAAGTGAGGATGAAATATTCTGCAAAAAGCAATAATTTCATTTCCGCTTAGAATAATATACAATAATGACAAAAGACCACTTAAAATATAGCAAGAATTCAAAAATAGTAAATTTTAGCATACGAAAAAAGATAATTTGTATTTTATGAAGGGGTAATCAAAATGAAATCATTTAAGGTGATTGATCTAAAAATTATTCAAGAACAGAATTTTATCGTTCCAGAAGTACTAGATGGTGTCATCATTAACTTAGAAGAAGGCGAGGAACCATGGATTATTGAGATTGTGACCTCCAGTCATCTATCATCAGTGCTCACCAAATTAAAAGATCAACAACTTGATATGATGGTGACAATTACTAGACCGACCAACACACCAGCAAAATTTTCAGCTACTTTAATGGATATTCATGATAAGGAAGATAAAACCTCAGTTATTTTTAAAGGGGCGATAGTCACTCATGGTCCAAACTATGCTGAGAACCTACTTGCCTACCTTGTTGAAAAAGGGTATGAAGGTGAGTCTCTCATTAACGAATTCAATGTTCGTATGGAATCAAAAGAAGATTTTGAGAAAGAAGAGGAATAAAAAAAAGCGTATGACAACATTAAGTCATACGCATTTTTCTATTCACTTTTAACATCTGATATCGCAAATGTAATCTCACATTGGCAAGCAATTTCACCGTCTACTTTGGCAACAGCAGTTCCTTTACCAATTGGACCACGAATCTTCGTAATTTCTACGTATAGGTCAAGTGTGTCACCTGGTGTGACTTGTTTTTTAAAACGGCACTTATCTATACCAGCAAAAAAAGCCAGTTTCCCTTTATATTCCTCTTGTTGTAACAGTGCAACGCCACCAACCTGTGCTAATGCCTCAACAATTAACACACCAGGCATTACTGCATATTCAGGAAAATGACCTTCAAAGAATGCTTCATTACCTGATACTTGTTTAATTCCTCTACAGCTTACACCAGGATCAACTTCCGTTACTCTATCAATAAGTAAAAATGGTGGTCTGTGAGGTAAAATCGCTTTAATTTGATCATATGTCAGCATTGCTGTCGTCAACCCCTAGTCAAGTTAATGATATGTTCCCATGTTTCTATTCTAAATACACCAAACGGATTATCTAATATGCCATAGCCAATCATTAGGCCTAAAAAGATAAGCACAATAGCAACATATAGAAACAGTAAAATTCTAACTAACAATGGGAATCTACGGTGAACGATTTTTTGTTCTTGTTCTGCCATAGTATTACCCCTCTACTTTGATGTCACCAAATGCTCTATAGAAGTACTATCATCTGTACGTTCGATATCCGCACCTAGTGCTTTAAGTTTTTCATGGAAACGGACGTAACCACGATCTAAATGTTGAAGTTCCGATACGACAGTATAGTCTTTTGCAGCAAGTCCTGCAAGTACTAAAGCAGCACCCGCACGTAAATCAGTCGCTTTTACTTGAGCGCCAAATAACTGTCCACCACCACGAATCACTGCGTGGTTATCTTCTAACGTAATGTCAGCATTCATTGCGGAGAATTCTCTAACGTGCATGAAACGATTCTCAAATATTGTTTCTGTGACGATACTCGTACCTTCAATCGTCGTTAATAAAGCCATCATCTGACTTTGCATGTCTGTTGGGAAACCAGGATGTGGCATCGTTTTAATATCTACATTTTTATATGTGTCAGCTGGAATAAGGCGAACATCATTGCCTTCTTCAACGAATGTAATGCCGATTTCCTCTAGTTTTGAAACGACTGCAGATAAGTGTTCAATGACTACATTCTTTAAGGTAATTTCACTTCTAGTAATGGCACCAGCAATCATAAAAGTACCAGCTTCTATACGGTCAGGAATAACTGAATGCTCAGTCCCTTTCAAGGATTCAACACCTACAATTTTAATGTGTCCAGTTCCTGCACCAGTGACATGACCACCCATTACATTAATGTAATTTGCTAAATCTACAATTTCAGGCTCCATTGCAGCATTCTCTAAATGAGTAACGCCTTCTGCTAAACTCGCAGCCATCATTAAGTTCTGAGTCGCCCCAACACTTGGGAAGTCCATGTGAATTTTTGTTCCTTGTAGACGACCATCAATTTTACCTTCGATGTAACCAGCAGTCTGTTGGAAAGACGCACCCATCTTTTCTAGACCTTTAATATGTTGTTCAATCGGTCTTGAACCAATTGCGCAACCACCTGGCATCGCGATATTACAATAGCCATAACGGCTCAGTAATGGTCCCATTACGAGCATACTTGCGCGCATTTTACTGACAAGTTCATATGGTGCGATGCAGGTAAGTTCACCTGAAGCGTCAATTGTAACTTGATTTTTACCTCGTTCTACTTTTGCGCCTAAAATTTTATTTAAGTTAGTTAATGTATCTACATCTGATAATTCTGGTACGTTTTTAATAATTGACTGTCCCTCTGATGCTAATAGAGATGCTGCCAAAATCGGTAGTACTGCGTTTTTAGCCCCTTCTATTTCAACGGAACCAGATAGCTTGTTACCACCTTTAACTATAATCTTTTCCATCTTCTCACTCCATAAATTCTCTACCACTCATGTCAATAATACGTTGTTAACACTGCCTTTGTAAAGCGATTAGCTAAACATAATAGCCGCCTCTTGAGTATATCTGAATACGTCCATTATAAAGTTACTTAGCGCTGTTCCAATCAATACACTGAGCAAGATCATTAACATTCGTCCACGAGCGACTTCTCCTTGCTTGAAGAGTACTTCAAGCCTCACTCCTTTTAATACCCAAAATGCGAGTATTATACACAGGAAGTGAAGAATTATATGCATAAATGCAAGTTCAGAATAACCCATAGTTTAATCTCCTTTAAATGAAAAAAAGACTGGATTATCCAGTCTTTTAGTTTAATATTTTGAAACCTCTAGGCGATTTACTGCACGGTGAAGTGCAAGTTCTGCGCGGTACTTATCAACGCGCTCGTCCTGGGCACGATTTAAGAGTTCTTCTGCTCTTTTTTTCGCTGCCTCAGCACGCTCTGTATCAATTTCAGCAGAGAATTCGCCAGCTTGAACAAGTACTGTGACTTGTTCTGGTTTGATTTCAGCAAAGCCTTCAGTAACCGCTAAGTACTCAAACTTTCCATCAATCTTAACGCGAAGGACACCTATTTTAAGTGGTGTAACTGTAGGAATGTGTCCTGCCATCACACCAAGTTCGCCCTGTACAGTTTGAAGAACCACAATCTCGCAGTCTTCTTCATGAAAGACAGAACCATTAGGAGTAACTACATCCAGTGCAATTGTTGCCATGATTTACCCTCCCGTTTTAGACTTCCGCACCTTGTTGACGTGCTTTTTCAAGAACATCTTCGATGCCGCCTACGAGACGGAATGCATCTTCCGGAACGTGGTCGTATTTTCCTTCTAAAATCTCTTTGAAATCCTGTACAGTTTGTTTAACTGGTACATATGAACCTTTTTGCCCTGTAAACTGTTCAGCAACGTGGAAATTCTGACTTAAGAAGAACTGAATACGACGCGCACGTGCGACTGTATTTTTGTCTTCATCAGATAACTCATCCATACCAAGGATTGCAATGATATCTTGCAACTCACTGTATTTCTGAAGTGTCTCTTGAACGCCCCTAGCTACATTGTAGTGCTCTTCTCCAACAATGTTAGGAGAAAGCGCACGTGATGTTGAAGCAAGTGGATCCACTGCTGGGTAAATACCCATTTCAGAAAGTTTACGCTCTAAGTTTGTTGTTGCATCAAGGTGAGCAAATGTTTGTGCTGGTGCGGGGTCAGTATAGTCATCGGCAGGTACGAATACCGCTTGAATTGACGTTACTGAACCAACATTTGTTGATGTAATACGTTCTTGTAACTGACCCATTTCAGTTGCAAGTGTAGGTTGATAACCAACCGCTGAAGGCATACGTCCAAGAAGTGCAGACACCTCTGAACCAGCTTGTGTAAAGCGGAAAATGTTATCGATAAATAGCAATACGTCCTGACCTTGTTCATCACGGAAGTATTCTGCCATTGTTAATCCTGAAAGTGCAACACGCATACGCGCACCAGGTGGTTCATTCATTTGACCGAAGACCATTGCAGTCTTCTCGATTACACCTGAATCTTTCATTTCGTAGTAAAGGTCATTACCTTCACGTGTACGTTCACCAACTCCGGCGAATACAGAAATACCACCGTGCTCTTGGGCAACGTTATTGATTAGTTCTTGAATAAGAACGGTTTTACCTACACCGGCACCACCGAACAACCCAACTTTACCACCTTTGGTATAAGGGGCAAGTAAGTCTACTACTTTAATTCCAGTCTCAAGAATCTCAGTTGAAGTAGATAATTCATCGAATTTAGGTGCTAATCTATGAATTGGGTCACGACGCTCACTGGCTGGGATTGGTTCACCTAAATCAATATTTTCACCAAGGATGTTGAATACACGACCTAGTGTGTTTTCGCCAACTGGTACAGAAATTGGCGCACCAGTATTAACAACTTCAGCACCACGACGTAAGCCATCTGTTGAACTCATCGCAATCGTTCTAACAATGTTATCACCGCGGTGAAGCGCAACTTCTAAAGTCAGTGAGATTGGTTCTGAACCGGCAATGTCAATTTTTACAGTAAGCGCATTATTAATTTCAGGTAGTTCGCCTTCGTTGAATCTTACATCAACAACTGGCCCCATAATTTGGACTACTTGACCTAAAGCCATTTAATTTCCTCCTAATCTCTTTTATTCTAATGCAGAAGCACCGCCAACGATTTCCGTAATTTCCTGGGTAATCGCAGCTTGTCTTAAGCGGTTATACTGCAGTGTAAGATCGCCAATAAGTTCCTTGGCGTTGTCAGTTGCTGCTTTCATTGCTGTCATACGGGCTGCATGCTCACTCGCTTTCGCATCAAGTAAAGCACCATATATTAAGCTCTCAGCATACTGAGGTAAAATTGTTTCAAGAATTGATTCTTTATCTGGTTCAAATTCGTAACTTGCAAGTGCTGATTCTTCACTTTCAGTTTGAATATCGCGCTCTGTTAGTGGAAGCAGCTTTCTTACAGTAATATCTTGTTGTAAGACGTTTACGAATTTATTATACACAATGTACAATTCGTCAATATCTTCATTAACGAATTCGTTTACCGATTGGCTCGCAATTTCTTTAACGCTTGCGAAATCAGGCTGATCCGGTAGGCCAAGTCGATAGTTCGTTATATCAAAACCACGCCCTATTAAAGTCTCATAGCCAATTTTACCGAGGACGAATAGATCATATGAATCCGGATTATTGTCGTGTTTCTTGGCAACTTCTTGTGAAATTGCTTTGACAACATTACTATTGTAAGCCCCTGCTTTACCGGTATCACTTGAAATAATGATGTAACCCGTTCTCTTAATTGGTCTCTCTTCTAACATAGGGTGTGAGCTTTCATTATCGCTAGCAGCAATTCCTCTTACAGTTTCTTGGATTTTATCCATATAGGGTTGGAACTGTTTCGCATTTTGCTCCGCCCTACTAAGTTTAGAGTTTGCTACCATGTGCATTGCGCCTGTTAATTGACTCATCTTTTTCGTTGAGCCAATCCGGCCTTTAATTTCTCTTAATGAAGCCATGAATTCACCACCTTAGTCTTACTTAATTAGTTAGAAGGGTTAAAGAGCTTTTTAAAGCTGTTGATTGCTTCGTCAAATGCATTTCCGTCTGGTAACTGTTTAGTATCAGCGATTTGCTTCAATAGTTCCGGTTGATTTGCATCCATCCAGCTTAGGAATTCAGCTTCAAAACGAGTCACATCTTCAACAGGTACATCATCTAAATAACCATTAACGAGTGCAAATAAAATTGCAACTTGTTTTTCAACTTTTAACGGTGCGTTTTCCGGTTGTTTAAGTACTTCAACAGTACGTGCACCACGGTCAAGTTTCGCTTTAGTTGCTTCATCTAAGTCTGAACCGAACTGAGCAAAAGCCTCAAGTTCACGGTAAGACGCTAAGTCTAGACGTAATGTACCGGCAACTTTTTTCATTGCTTTAATTTGTGCAGAACCACCAACACGTGATACTGATAATCCGGCGTTGATTGCTGGACGTACACCTGAGTGGAATAGATCACTCTGTAAGAAGATCTGTCCATCAGTGATTGAGATAACGTTTGTTGGAACGAAAGCACTGATATCGCCAGCTTGTGTTTCGATGAATGGTAGTGCTGTAATCGAACCGCCACCTAAATCGTCATTTAATTTCGCTGCGCGTTCTAAAAGACGACTGTGTAGGTAGAATACGTCACCTGGGAAAGCTTCACGACCTGGCGGACGACGTAATAGTAAAGATAACTCACGGTAAGCAGCTGCTTGTTTAGTTAAGTCATCATATACGATTAGAACGTGTTTACCATTGAACATGAATTCTTCTGCCATTGATACACCAGCATATGGTGAGATGTATAGTAATGGCGCTGGATCTGCAGCACCTGCAGTTACAACAATTGTGTAGTCAAGCGCACCGTTTTTACGTAGCGTTTCTACTGTTGAACGTACTGTAGATTCTTTTTGTCCAATCGCAACATATACACAAATCATGTCTTGATCTTTTTGGTTTAAGATTGTATCAATCGCGACAGTCGTTTTACCAGTTTGACGGTCACCGATAATTAATTCACGTTGTCCACGACCAATTGGTACTAGCGCATCGATTGCTTTAATACCTGTTTGTAGTGGCTCATCAACACTTTTACGATCCATAACCCCTGTTGCTGGGCTTTCAATAGGTCTCGTTTTACTTGTGTTGATTGGCCCTTTACCATCTATTGGTTGACCAAGTGGGTTTACAACACGGCCAATAAGTTCTTCACCAACAGGTACTTCCATAATACGTCCTGTACGTTTAACTTCATCGCCTTCTTTAATGTCGTCACTTGGCCCAAGAATTACTATACCAACATTATCTTCTTCAAGGTTTTGAGCAAGTCCTAATACTCCACTAGGAAACTCAATTAACTCTCCAGCCATCGCATCGTTTAAACCGTGAGCAAGTGCAATACCATCACCAACCTGGATTACAGTACCAGTGTCTGTGACTTGCATGTCCTTGTCATAGTTTTCAATTTGACTTCTTAAGAGAGCACTTATTTCGTCAGCTTTGATTGCCATGAAAATGTCACTCCTTTAGCTATTCGTATGTTCTTTAAAATTATTTCTGATGCCTTCAAGTTGATTCTGTACTGAACCGTCGTATACTTTCGAACCGATAAGTACTCTTACACCACCAATGAGCGTCTCATTGATATTGTTTGTAATGAGCAGTTTTTCATAGCCTGTTTTATCGATAAAAATCTGTCCAAGCTGATCTAGCTCTTCAGTGGAAAGTTTATATACAGATTCTACAGTCACACGCGCCTGATTATGTTGTTCATCATATAGATGAAGGAATTCACTGTAAACTTCGTCTACTAATGAGACGCGATGCTTATCCGTTAAAATCCTCAATAAGTTCAAAAGCAGTCTGTGACTATCTTTAAATGTTGTCTCGATTACATTCTTTCTATCTTCAATAGATACTTTAGGGTTATTCATGAATTCTTTAAAGCTCTCAACTGAAGCGATTGCTTTAGTCACTTCAAAAAAATCATTTTTAACTTCTTCTAAAACATCTTCTTTTACCGCTACTTCATATAATGCATTGGCATATTGTTGACTCGCTCTTGCCATTATTTATCGCCCGCTTCCTGTAAATACTTAGAAACAAGGCCTTTTTGATCTTCAACATTGAGTTCTTTTACAATCATCTTCTCTGCAATAAGTACAGATAGTTCAGCTACTTGATCATTGATATCTCTGACTGCTTGTTCTTTCTCACGCTCAATATCAACTTTCGCTTCTTGAATCATCTGTGTCGCGCGAGTTTGAGCATCAGTGATAATTGCTTCTTGTTCTTTCTTCGCTTGACCTTTGGCATTTTCCATCAGTTCAGAAATTTCTGCTTGTGTTTGTTTTAACAATGCATCGTTCTCTGCTTTTAAGCGTTCTGCCTCAGCTTTTCTTTGTTCTGCAGAATCTATATCGTCATGAATTAGCTGTTCGCGATCATCCATGATTTTTTTAACTGGTTTCCAAACGTAATATGAAAGCACTAAAAGTAATGCTATGAAACTGACTAACAAGACAAATGATGTGCCGACTGCAGTACCCATACTTTCACCAGCAGCACCTAAAATTAATAGTTCCACCTATGTACACTCCTTTCAAAAAAGTCTTTTCACCTGTAATTATTTACATAATAAGATGGCGAAATCTTTAAAGTAAGACTTCGCCTTTTATAACGACTCTTAGAACGTGAACATAAGTAAGAATGCAATAACGATCGCCATGATTGGAACGGCCTCAACAACCCCGATACCAATGAACATAATCGTTTGTAATGGACCACGTGATTCAGGTTGACGCGCAACACCTTCTACAGTTTTTGAAACAACCATACCGATACCAAATGATGCGCCAAGAGCGGCTAAACCTGCTGCAATACCAGCTGCTAGTAAATTCATAAAATATTTCCTCCTAGAAATTTAAATAATTAGTTTTTATTATATATTAATGATCATCGCTCACCTTATGTGATAGATAAACCATTGATAACATTACGAATATAAATGCCTGAATTGCACCTATAAATACTTTGAATCCTTGCCATACCATCATCGGAATAAATCCTAAAGCACCTAACACGCTACCGCTCACTACTAAATTAAGTAGTAACAGAAGTAGGATTTCCCCAGCGTAGACGTTACCGTAAAGACGTAAACCTAACGTTAAGTTATATGTAAATTCTTCGATGAATTTGATTGGTGCTAACCACCACATCGGTGTAACATACTGTTTTAAATAGCCGCCGACACCTTGTTGCTTCACGCCGTAATAGTGTGTCAAAACAATCATCAAGCCTGCCAATGTCAGTGTGACTACTGGATCAGCTGTCGGTGATTTAACCCACAATGTGTGATCTGCATCTGGTGCGATAAACGTAAATGGTATACCAATTAAGTTTCCGACTAAAATAAATAAGAACAGTGTTAATGCTAAAAAGTGGAATTGTCCACCATCTTTCCACGACATGTTACTCTTGATGATTCCTTTGACAAAGTTCATCAGCGCTTCGACAAGGACTTGCCCTTTACCTGTAGGTCTTACCGCGAGTTTTCGCGTCATGAAAAACAGTGTAAAAAATATGACTAGACATGTGATGATAATCATCAAGGAAGTTGCAAGTTCAAAAATGATTGGTATCCCAAATAAATTAAGTTCCAAGGTTGGACTTCCGTGTTCCATTTCTTCACCTCTTCCGTTTATAAAGTTCAAGTACTGCACGCCAGACAATCAGCGCATAAGTCAGTAAGAGTCCGACTAACATACCAAAGATATTAATATAGTCGGGGAATCTTACCCAGATTAAACAGAGTGCAATGACGACGAGCATGCGCGTCAAAGTCCCTGTCTTCACCCTTTCACCATTGCTCTCTTGTGCCACTTTTAAATGATAAAACCAACTATATGATGTAAACATCGAGCCAATTATACCAAGTGATAAACCTAGAAAAAACGGTGAAAATGTAAATATATAAACAATAGTACTGATTATAAAAAGTACTATTAAATATTTCAAAAAGAGCTGAAAATAGCTTTTAAAAATTTGTGATGTCATGGTTACTCCCTGACTAAATGTAAAAGTTGTGAAAACAATTACATGCTCTAATAATTTTATCGGAGTGTGTTTTTTGTGTCAACAAAATCTCAGAATCTTAACATGTTGTTCACAATTACTAATCGTTTACAGAGAAACTGATAGGTTTTTCTTTTAGTATTCCATAGTAATACTTAATATTGTCACATATTCTTCGTGATGCTTGCCCATCTCCGTATGGATTTTGAGTTTGAGCCATGTTGTTATATTTCGCTTCATCAGTTAAAAGCTCTTTGGCTAATTGGTAGATATTTTCCTTATCAATACCAGCAAGTTTTAGAGTCCCTGCTTTGACACCTTCAGGGCGTTCAGTTGTATCTCTTAAAACAAGGACAGGTTTACCTAGTGAAGGCGCTTCTTCTTGAACCCCACCAGAGTCTGTCATGATTAAATGACTCTTCGCTGCAAAGTTGTGAAAATCTAAAACATCTAATGGCTCAATCAACTCAATTCGGTCATGTCCACCTAGATATTGATCAGCAATTTCACGCACTTTAGGATTCTTATGCATTGGGTAAACGACAGTAACGTCTTCAAACTCATCCACAAGTTGTCTAACCGCTCCAAAAATGTTGTGCATTGGTGTACCAATGTTTTCACGACGGTGTGCAGTGAGCAATACGACTTTGTTATCTTTATGTTTTTCAATAATTTCTGAATGATAGTCATCATTAACAGTAGTCTTTAATGCATCGATTGCTGTATTCCCTGTAACTGAAATACGTTCCGCATCTTTCGCTTCATTTAATAGATTTTGACGGGCATCATCAGTCGGTGCAAAGTGTAAATCTGCTAAGACACCTGTCATTTGACGGTTCGCCTCTTCAGGGAAAGGTGAATATTTGTTATGTGTACGTAAACCTGCTTCCACGTGACCGATGTCTACTTCGTTGTAGAATGCAGCAAGAGAACCTGCAAAAGTCGTCGTTGTATCTCCGTGTACTAAAATCATATCAGGTTTTACTTCTTTGATTACTGATTCTAAACCATTAAGAACACGCCCTGTTACTTCAGATAAAGTCTGACCAGCTTTCATAATATTTAGATCATAATCAGGTGTGATTTCAAATGTTTCCAATACTTGGTCCAGCATTTCTCTATGTTGTGCCGTGACTACTACAATAGGTTCAATACTTTCATCTTTTTTCATTTCTAATACTAGAGGCGCCATTTTAATGGCTTCAGGTCTAGTACCAAAAATAGTCATTATTTTTTTCATAGCAATCTCCTAGATTTAATTATCGTGTGCCGAATAAACGGTCTCCCGCGTCGCCAAGTCCTGGTACGATATAACTCTTCTCATTTAACTTTTCATCAAGTGCAGCAATATATATGTCTACATCCGGGTGCGCTTCTTTTAATACTTCAACGCCTTCTGGCGCTGCGATTAAACAGATAAAACGAATCTTAGTCGCACCATGTTTTTTAATAGCAGTAATCGCTTCTACTGCAGAAGCACCTGTCGCTAACATTGGATCGATAACAAAGATATCTCTATCTTCAATATCACCCGGGAATTTAGCATAGTACTCAATCGCTTCTAATGTTTCTGGATCACGGTATAAACCGATGTGTCCAACACGGGCAGATGGAATAAGTTTTAAAATACCTTCTTGCATACCGAGTCCCGCTCTTAGGATTGGTACAAGACCCAATTTTTTACCACTTAATCTTTTAGCCGTTGTTTCTTGTACAGGTGTCTTTACTGTGACATCTTCTAAAGATAAATCTCTCGTAACTTCGTATGCCATTAGCATACCCACTTCATCTACGAGTTCTCTAAATTGTTTTGTCGAAGTTTTCTCATCACGTATGTAAGACATCTTATGTTGAATTAACGGATGATCCATTACTTGTACTTTAGACATATTACTTCCTCCACTCCAGAAATTAACCGGATGATACCATCCGGTTTATATTATAACTTACTTTATTTATATAGTGGATACTTTCCTGTCAATTTTGTTACCTTATCCTGAATTCCATCAAAACTTTCCTCGTCTTTAAGGCGAGTTAAAGTTTCTACTATAATATTACCGACTTCTGTCATATCTTCTGTTGTGAATCCTCTTGTTGTCATTGCTGGTGTACCCAGGCGAATACCACTTGTAACGAAAGGTGATGCTTCGTCAAATGGAATTGTATTCTTGTTTACTGTAATTCCGACTTCATCTAACGCTTCTTCAGCTGCTTTACCAGTCAGACCAAACGCATTTACATCAACGAGTACTAAGTGGTTATCCGTCCCGCCCGATACGATACGTAAACCACCCTTTTCAAGTGATGTCGCTAAGGCTTGTGCATTATCAATCACTTGTTGCTGGTATACTTTAAATTCTGGTTGTAGGGCTTCACCAAAAGCAACAGCTTTAGCTGCAATAACATGCATTAATGGTCCACCTTGAATACCAGGGAAGATTGTTTTATCGATTATTTTTGCATACTCATCGGTAGTTAAAATAAGACCTCCACGTGGCCCTCTCAATGTTTTATGAGTTGTTGATGTTACAAAGTGAGCATGTGGAACTGGGTTCGGATGTAATCCAGCTGCAACTAAGCCAGCAATATGCGCCATATCTACTAATAGGAAGGCACCAACCTCATCTGCAATCTCACGGAACTTCTCAAAGTCCAAAGTCTTTGCATACGCACTACCACCTGCAACAATCATTTTTGGTTGCTCTTTAACAGCAACTTCACGTAGTGCATCATAATCGATTTCTTCAGTGTCTCTTGTCACCCCATAGGAAACAAAATTAAATAACTTACCGCTGAAATTTACTGGTGACCCGTGTGTTAAATGTCCACCATGAGACAAGTTCATACCAAGGATTTTATCCCCCGATTCTAACACACTGAAGTAAACAGCCATATTCGCCTGAGAACCTGAGTGTGGTTGAACATTAGCGTGTTCTGCTCCAAATATTTCTTTTACGCGGTCACGTGCAAGGTTTTCAACAACATCAACATGTTCACATCCACCGTAATAACGTTTTTCAGGATAACCTTCTGCGTATTTATTTGTTAATATTGACCCTTGAGCTTCCAATACAGCCTGTGAAACAAAGTTTTCACTAGCAATGAGTTCAATATTGTTATTTTGTCTATCCAGTTCCTTATTAATCACTTCTTGTACTTGTGGATCTTGATTGCTTATGTAAGACATAACTTACACCCCTTCATTATTTATAATGCGCTCTTGGTCCCCCAATAAGTTTCGGACGTGAACCCGCAATTGTTACAACTGCTTGGCCAACCGTTTTAACTGACGTGCGCACTGGTACGGCCACTTTCTTCATATGCATACCAATCATAGTTTGACCGATATCGATGCCGCAATCTGCGACGACACCTTCTACGACAACAGGGTCGTCAAGTTGTTGATACGCATAT
Organism: Jeotgalicoccus huakuii; assembly: GCF_036665975.1. Taxonomy (NCBI): domain Bacteria; kingdom Bacillati; phylum Bacillota; class Bacilli; order Caryophanales; family Staphylococcaceae; genus Jeotgalicoccus; species Jeotgalicoccus huakuii. The sequence continues at coordinate 38,913 of NZ_JAVIYN010000003.1, forward strand.
TCACTTAAACTTCCACCTGCATGTTTGTGAGGGACAACCGAAACCTCTTCTAACTGTAAGGCTTCTAAAGTTTCTCTTTCAGTCGTCAAGGCACGGTTGATATGCTCGCACCCTTGGAATAATAAATGTAGATCTTCGTTTTTCGCTAGATTAGAAAGATGCTCATAAATAACAACTGCCGCTTCTTCAGAACTGCCTTTACCGATTGCTTTTCCGACAGTTTCAGAAGTTGAACAACCAATAACTAAGATGTTTTTATTTTTAAAGAAATCATTTTCTTTTAATTCAGAAGTGAGTTGCTCTAAATCATGCTTCAATCTTAGAAATTCGTCTTTCATGTCTACCACCCTCGAACTCAGTATTTAGCCATGTATCTACAATGTCTATAGCTAAGCCTGGACCAATGACCCTCTCACCCATAGCCAAGATATTCGAATCATTGTGTTGACGCGTTGCCTTAGCTGAAAAAGTATCGTGAACTAAAGCACAACGGATACCTTTTGTTTTGTTGGCAGTAATACTCATACCGATACCTGTACCACAAATTAAAATGCCCTTATCAAATTCACCATTAGCCACTTTTTCAGACAGTGGCTTGGCATAGTCGGGATAATCAACAGAGTCTGTCGATTCAGGTCCAAAATCAGTAAAGTCAAGATTACTGTCATTTAAAAATTCAACAATCACTTTTTTTAAGTTGACACCACCATGGTCTGATGCAATTGCTATTTTCATAAGCTCATCTCCTTGTCATTCATTATACCTGTACGTACAGATACTTTCAAAAATTAACTGAATTATAGCTCTATTTTATCGAGATAGGATTTCAACTGCTCAAAAACTTTTTCATATTGCGCGACTGTTCCCCCAAAAGGGTCTTCCACATCAACCTGCTCACCTGTTGTATATTCTGACAGTAGATGTACATTGGCTTGTGGGTTTACAGATAAAATCATTTCTTTATGGTGTGATCCCATTACCAAGAGTACGGAATCTGTTAACTCATCCTCAGTAAGTGGTGTAGGTTTGTCTGGTGAAATAAGATTGTTTTTCTCTATGATTGCTCGTGAGTTTTCACTCGTATCATATGCCGTAACAAATAGACCGCTTGAGTAAATATTTGCTTCTGGATACTTTGTCTTCATATAGCTTTCACAGAGCGGGCTCCTACAAGTATTTCCTGTACACACAAAAATTAACTTAGTCATTTTGAATCACTTCATTACCTGTTGCTTTATAGATACGGTTCATCAAACCTTCAGATTCAGAGACTTTATCAAACCCATGTATGAAGATTGTGTCCACATCTGATGTATCCATAATTCTCAAGGCAGCGTATAGATTCCTTGCCGCCTCTTTATACGATGTTGTATCCCTACATAAACTAATAAATTGAATATCATCACTAATAAAATCCCTACATGTCTCTGGTGCAATTACTCCAACCTTCTGCCCACGTTCAATAGGAAGTTTAGTGTTATTTGTAAACCCACCTTCTATTACAATCAATGGTTGACGTGGTGCATAGTGCTTATACTTCATTCCAGGAGAGATGGGTTTATCATCCTCACTATGGAAATTACCAACATCAGATTCAAGTACCGCTTCTAAATCCGTTCTCGTAATTGCACCTGGACGTGCGATACGGTAAGGGAATTGAGTGCAGTCTATAACTGTACTTTCAATACCAAAGTTAGCAGATTCACTATCAACTACACCGAAAACTTTATTATTTAAGTCGTCGATGACATGTTTTGCATTTGTTGGAGATGGCTTACCACTTAAATTGGCACTTGGTGCTGCTAGTGGCATATCTGCGTATTGAATAATCTTTCTTCCTACTGGATGGCTCGGCATTCTTACTGCTACTGAATTTAATTCAGCAACGGCATTAGAAGCTAAGTAATCTCCAGTTAAAGGTAAGATAAAAGAAATTGGACCTGGCCAAAATTGCTCCATAAGTTTCTTCACTCTGTCATCAAGTGGTGTTGTAAATGCTTCTAATTGAGAAATGTCATGGATGTGTATAATTAAAGGATTATCTCCAGGGCGTCCTTTAGCATGAAATATTTTGTGTATGGCTTCATGATTCCTTGCATCTGCAGCAAGACCGTAAACCGTTTCTGTTGGAATGGCTACAACTTCTCCGTAGGTGAATGCTGTTTTAATCTCTTCTAGTTTAAGTGCTAAAGATTCTTGTTCATTTGGATCTGTTAAGTCACTTTCATTTATTTTCCATACTTTAGTCATCATCTTCACCCCATGTAAAGTGTAATATTCTATCTTGCTCGTTTATATCTTTTATAATTACGGGATTAGATATCTGTTTTATATCTTTTACAAACTCGAGTAAGGGCGCTCCCTGTGCATATCCAATTTCAAAATACACCCTACCGCCTTTTGTTAACACGTCATCTAATGTCAATATCATTTTTTTATAAAGCGCGAGTCCATCATCATCTGCAAACAAAGCTTGGTGTGGTTCATATTCAAGTACTGATTGTGTCATGAGGTGAGTCTCGTCTTCACTGACATAGGGTGGATTAGAGATAAGGACATCAAACTGACACCTTGATTCCTTTAGAGGTGTTAATAAATCACCTTGTTTATAGGTGACTTCCACACCTAGATTCACTCCATTTTCTTTGGCTACACGGAGAGCCTCACTTGAAATATCTGTCACAGTCACCTTATTATTCTTCCAAGTCCTTGCCAAGGTTAGGCCAATTGCCCCTGTACCTGTACCAATATCAGCGACTTGTAAGCCATGATCACTTTCGTTTTTAAGGACATAATATACAAGCTCTTCAGTTTCTGGTCTTGGAATTAAAGTATCTGAGGTCACTTTAAAATAAGTGTCATAAAAGTAAGCTTCTCCAAGTACATACTGATAGGGTTCGTTCTTGATCACTCTGTCTATAACTTCCATAAAGTAATCATAGTCAGCTTGTGGCATAGATTCGTTTTCGTGAATCATCAATTGACTTAAAGTTAGACCAAACATTTCCTCTAATAAAATCGATGCAATCCGAGTCTCTTGTCCGGATATACTTAAAGAGGCTTCCGCCTCTTTAAGTACTTCTTTATATCGTTTCATTGTTTAACTCTTCTAGTTTAGAGGTTTGCTCTTCGATAGCTAATGCTTCGATAACCTCGTCTAAATTACCATCGATAATCTGATCTAATTTTTGAATTGTTAGACCAATACGGTGGTCTGTCACACGATTTTGTGGATAGTTGTAAGTTCTAATTCGTTCTGAACGGTCCCCTGTTCCTACCGCACTCTTACGTTTTTCGGCATATTCAGCGTGTGCTTCTTGTTGCATCATGTCATATACTCGTGCTTTAAGCACTTTCATTGCACGCTCTCTGTTTTTAATTTGTGATTTCTCATCTTGTGATGTCACAACTGTCCCTGTTGGTAAGTGAGTGATACGTACTGCAGAGTCTGTCGTGTTAACGTGTTGTCCACCAGCACCAGAAGAACGATAGGTATCAATTTTAATATCTTCATTGCGGATTTCAACTTCTACATCTTCAACTTCTGGCAACACTGCGACTGTTGCAGTTGATGTATGAATTCGACCACCCGACTCTGTCTCAGGTACACGTTGAACACGATGCGCACCATTTTCGAATTTCAACTTAGAATACGCACCGTTACCTTGAATCATAAAGCTGATTTCCTTGTAACCTCCGTGTTCACTTGCTGAAGCATCTACTACTTCAATGCGCCATTTCTTATCCTCTGCATAACGAGAATACATTCTAAATAAATCTCCAGCAAAGATTTGCGCTTCATCTCCACCTGCTGCGCCGCGGATTTCAATAATTACGTTCTTATCATCATTAGGGTCTTTAGGGATAATTAAGAATTTCAATTGCTCCTCTAATTTAGGTAGTTCATCTTCAGAAGTTGAAATTTCTTCTTCTAGCATTTCAACCATTTCAGGATCATCTGTCTCTTTTAACATACCTTTAGATTCTTCAATTGTTTCTAAATGTCCCTTATAAACACGGAATACTTCTACAGTCTCTTGGATATCACTTTGTTCTTTAGAGTATTTACGAAGCTTGTCCGAGTCGCTTACAACATCTGGGTCACTTAAGAGCTCAGTTAACTGTTCGTATCGATTTTCAATTATTTCAAGTTGATCAAACATAAGAATACGTCCTTTTCTAGTCACTTTTTCATTTATTAATTATAGCATATATTGCACACAAAAAAACTGCACTGAGACACTCAGTGCAGTTGAATTTAACTTATTGTTCGTTGCTTGATTTAAAACCGAATTTTTTGTTGAATTTCTCAACACGTCCATCCGCAGATGCGAATTTCTGACGACCAGTGTAGAACGGATGTGAATCAGAAGAGATATCTAAACGGATAACTGGGTATTCGTTACCGTCTTCCCACTCCATAGTTTCGTCTGAAGTACGTGTAGATCCGCTCAAGAATTTAAAATTCGTAGTAGAATCTAAGAAGATTACTTTGTTGTAATCAGGATGAATTCCTTGTTTCATAATTTGTCAGCTCCTTTGCCCTGAACCATCTGGAACAGAGTTATTTGTGGTTATCACCACGCATTACTTTGCCATTATACATGTTCAGCATATAAAAATCAATATCTCTTTTAGATTAGATTACAGGTTTACCTGTCTTCTGAGAACTAATCATACGCTCTCTTAAGATATCGAAAAACTCTTCATTTGTTTTAGCTGTCTTAAGAATTCTTAAGAAGCGTTCTGTAAAGTCCGGTGAGTCAGTAAAGAGATTTCTAAGCTGCCATAGAACATCAAGTTCTTTTTTATCTAACAAGAGCTCTTCTTTCCGTGTGCTCGAACGGCTAATATCAATGGCTGGATATACGCGTCTTTCACTCAATCTACGATCGAGATGCAGTTCCATATTCCCTGTTCCTTTAAATTCTTCATAAATAACATCGTCCATACGACTACCTGTATCAACAAGTGCGGTAGAAAGAATTGTTAAGCTTCCACCTGCTTCTATGTTTCTTGCAGCACCAAAGAAGTGCTTAGGTCTATGAAGACTTGCTGGGTCTAGTCCACCAGAAAGTGTTCGTCCAGACGGTGGAATAACTAGGTTATATGCACGTGCAAGACGCGTAATTGAATCCATTAAAATGATGACATCTTCACCCATCTCAACCTGACGTTTTGAGTGTTCAAGCAATAGTTCTGCAACTTTGACGTGGTGTTGAGGAGGTTCATCAAAAGTGGAATGTACAACCTCAGCATTTTCAACGGAACGCTCTAAATCCGTTACTTCCTCAGGACGTTCACCAATGAGTAGTATAAACAACTTGACTCCAGGGTGATTCTTCGTAATTGCTTGAGCAATCTCTTTTAACAGTGAAGTTTTACCTGCCTTAGGTGGTGCAACGACCATACCACGTTGACCAAAACCAATTGGCGTGACTAAGTCCATAATTCGTGTGGACAGATCTTCAGGTTTATTTTCTAAGTGGATACGTTCATCAGGGAAAAGTGGAGTAAGTGCTTGGAAATGCGGGCGTTTTTTAACTTCCTCAGCGTTATGTCCATTAATAAAGTCAACCTGTAAGAGACCATAATACTTTTCATTTTCTTTTGGCTTTCTTACCTTACCAGTAACCTTGTCTCCTTTTTTCAACTCGAAACGGCGAATTTGAGATGCTGAGATATAAATATCTTTTTCACCTTTAGAAAAATTGACCGTTCGTAAGAAACCATATCCATCTTGTTGGATATCATCGAGTATGCCTTCCATGTAATAGTTACCGTCTTTTTCCATTTCAGCTTCTAGAATGGCTAGGACTAATTCTTTTTTATTCAGTTTACTGTAGTTAGACAGCTTTAGTTGTTTGGCGCGCTCGGTTAAGGCTTTAGTGGTGTTGTTCTTATAAAGCGCATCAAACGTTTCATATTTCATATCCTCGGTCTTTTGGTTATCAGACAATATTTCCACTTCCATTACTAATTTTATATTACAGTCTCATCTAAAACATAATTATATTACCGTTAGACAGTAGCATTGTCAAAACTTTTATAAATATAAGCGCCGTAAGAATAAAGACTAGAATCCTTGGATTCTAGTCTTCCTCTTCTACTGTATCACGCCAAATATCTGCACCTAGTGCTTCAAGTTTCTTAACAATGTCTGCATAACCTCTGTCAATATGGTTTACATTGTGAATTGTTGTCACACCATCTGCAAGTAATCCTGCAATGAGTAGTGAAGCACCCGCTCTTAGATCACTTGCATATACTTCTGCACCCTTTAGGTCAGATGGGTAAATCAAGGCACTGCCACTTTTCTTGTCAATGTGGGCATTCATTCTCGCTAATTCATCAACATGTCTAAAGCGCGCAGGATAAATTGTCTCTGTTATCTTACTTACACCATCTGCTTTAAACATTAGTGGCGTAATCGGTTGTTGAAGATCAGTTGCAAATCCTGGATAGACTTGTGTCTTAATAGATACGGCTTTGTACGATTCCGGTTTATTAATGATGGCATAGTCATCACCGATTTCAATATCTACACCCATTTCCTCTAACTTAGAAGTGAGAGATTCCATGTGTGTTGGAATGATATTGTTTACTTTATAATACTTACCTGTCGCGGCACCAACAACCATATAAGTACCAGCTTCGATGCGGTCAGGAATAATATTATGCATTGTGCCATGTAAGGACTCAACACCTTCGATACGAATCGTGTCTGTACCTGCACCTTTAATATTCGCACCCATATTATTTAATAGTGAAGCGACATCAACAATTTCTGGCTCCTTGGCTACATTTTCTAGAGTTGTACGGCCTTCGGCACAGCTCGCAGCTAACATCATATTGATTGTTGCTCCAACAGACACAACATCAAAGAATATTTTGGCGCCCACTAATTTCTCTGCAGTTAAATACATTGCACCATGTTCATTCGTGACCTTAGCACCAAGGGCTTCAAAGCCTTTGATGTGTTGGTCGATTGGTCTAGGCCCGAGCGGACAACCGCCTGGCAAGCCGATGACACATTTTTTAAAACGAGATAGCATTGCACCCATCATGTAGTAAGATGCTCTTAGTGACTGTACCTTGTTGTTTGGTAACGGCATATTTACAGCTTCTTCTGCATTCACTTCTAAGGTTGTTCCATCTAATTCTGTTTTAATATTTAAGTCATTTAATAAACTCATCAGTGTCTTTACATCACTAATTTCTGGCAGTCCTTCAAGCTTTACAGAACCTGTACTTGCCATTAAAGATGCCGGTATAAGTGCGACTGCACTATTTTTGGCACCGCTGATGTTCACTTGACCTGTTAAATCAGCACCACCGCGGACTTTGATTACTTCTTTAGCCATAGCTTTAGCTCCTTGTCTTTGGTTTACTAAGGTCTTATTTTTGGTTCCAGTCATTAAGGAATTGTTCAATGCCTTTATCAGTTAAAGGATGTTTCGTTAATGTTTTAATAACTTTGTACGGTACTGTAGCAATATCTGCACCACGTAGTGCGGCGCCGTGCATATGACCTGAGTTACGAATTGATGCTGCTATAATTTCTGTGTCGATATCATGGACTGCAAAAATTGCTGCAATATCTTCGATTAACTGTAGGCCATCTAAACCGATATCATCTAATCGTCCAATGAATGGTGAAACATATGTCGCACCAGCACGAGCTGCGGTTAGAGCTTGTACTGTATTAAAGATTAAAGTGACATTCGTCTTGATTCCCTCTTCTGTTAATACTTTAACTGCTTTCATACCTTCTTCAGTCATAGGGATTTTAACAATGATGTGCTCGTGTAATTTAGCGAGTTCTCTACCCTCATTAATCATACCCTCTGCATCTAATGCAATGACTTCTCCACTTACAGGGCCATTAACAAGGTCACAGATTTCAACGAGTCTATCGTGAAAAGAAATATCTTTTTCCTTAGCTACTAGTGATGGGTTTGTTGTTACACCACTTAAAATCCCCCACTGATGGATTTCTTTAATTTCGTCCATATTTGCTGTATCTATAAAAAATTTCATTTTGTATCCTCCAAACAATTTTATGTTAGCTCCATTATAAGTTAAAGCTCATTAAAGTGACAATGCTTTACTATTAAAGGTTGATTTAAACTTGATTAAAATCACGATTTAACCCATAAAGGTAAAAACTCAGCTGAAGACTCTACTTAGAATTTTCAGCTGAGCTTAAACTTATTCGTTGTCTAAAGTTGCTTGAATCAAACCACTAAATAGTGGGTGTGGACGTGTTGGTCTTGATTGGAATTCTGGGTGGAACTGAACAGCCATGTAATATGGGTGGTCTTCTAATTCAATCATTTCCACCAATCTACCATCTGGTGAAGTCCCACTAAACACCATGCCATGTTCTTCCAGCTGTTCCTTATAAGCATTGTTGAATTCAAAACGGTGACGGTGACGCTCATTAATTTCATTTTGCTCATAAAGTGCCTCTGCCTTGGTTCCTTCTTTAATCACACATGGGAAACTACCGAGGCGAAGAGTACCACCAAGATCAACAACATCTTTTTGATCCGGCATTAAATCAATGATTGCGTATGGTGTATGTTCATCTAATTCGGAAGAATTTGCACCTTTAAGGCCTACTACATTACGAGCAAATTCAACTGATGCGAGTTGCATGCCGAGGCAAATACCTAAAACAGGCACCTTGTTTTCCCTCGCATATTTAAGCGTTAAGATTTTACCCTCTATACCGCGGTCACCAAAGCCACCCGGTACCACTATACCATCGACTTCTCCGAGTATTTCCATATAGTTTTGCTCAGTCACTTCCTGAGAATTAATCCAGTGGATATCAACGTCTGCATGGACTTCATAACCTGCATGACGCAGCGATTCTGCTACAGATAGGTAAGCATCCTGTAGTTCCACGTACTTACCAACTAAACCGATTTTGATTGTTTTATCAATTTTACTTAGGTTATCAAGTAAATGCTTCCAATCAGTTAATGCCGCTTCACCCTTAGATTCAAGTTTCAGGTTTTCAAGAACTAAATCATCCATATCTTGATCTTGCAATGACATCACAAGCTTATATATTGTTTCTTCATCTTTTGCATTGATTACGTTTTTCTCTTCGATGTCACAGAACAATGCAATCTTATCACGTAAATCTTCAGTCATCGGATATTCAGAACGAACAACAATCATGTCAGGGTGAATACCTAAACCTCTTAGTTCCTTAACACTATGTTGAGTTGGTTTTGTTTTCATTTCTCCAGCTGCTTTAATATAAGGCAGCAATGTACAGTGAATGAACATAACATTATCTTTACCAAGGTCACTTCGTAACTGACGAATTGATTCAATAAACGGTAAGGATTCAATATCACCTGTTGTACCGCCTATCTCTGTAATAACGATGTCAGCTTGTGATGAATCCCCCGCTTTTTTAATGCGTGATTTAATTTCATTTGTAATGTGAGGAATCACTTGCACTGTACCACCTAAATAATCTCCGCGGCGCTCTTTTTGAATGACTTCAGAGTATACTTTACCAGCAGTGACATTAGAGTACTTGCTCACATTAATATCAATAAAACGCTCATAGTGCCCTAGATCTAAATCAGTTTCCGCACCATCTTCTGTGACGAATACTTCACCATGTTGATACGGGCTCATCGTCCCTGGGTCAACATTTAAGTAGGGATCAAATTTTTGAATTGTGATTTTAAAACCTCTATCTTTCAATAAACGTCCTAGTGAAGCTGCTGTTATTCCTTTACCTAAAGATGACACCACGCCACCTGTTACAAAGATATATTTAGTCATAGTCTTCCTCCTGCATAAAATAAAAATAGCTCCCTTTCACAAATGTGAAAAGGAGCACGTTTACTAGTCCCAATTTAAGGGAGCCCAATTAAAATATTATCACTTTCAAGAAGAAAGTCAATAATTATTAATATGCATCTGCCTCGTCATCATATTCATCTTCAAGCTTTTCTTTGTCGTCGAATTCCAACTCATCATCGACTTCAGAATCGATGGCTTCTTCATCATCATCTTCTTCAGTTTCACCATGAAGTGTGCCATCAATTTCTTCCTGGTCTTCACCTAGTTCCTTGGCACCAGGGTAATCTTCTTCTTCATCAATATACTCATCTTCAGAAGCAATCTCAATCTTATGGATGGTCGGTGCAATCTTATCATTGATATCATCCACGGCATACCATTCACGTAAGCCCCAAACACCTTCACCTGTACTTAAGAAACGACCGTCAGTGTTTAAATCCGTATAGAATTGTAAGATGCGGTCTTCAATTTCACTTTCAGTATAATTCCCAACTTCTTTAAATTTATCTACCATTTCATAGAGGTTAGTATCTTCGCCTTTATCTTCTAAATAAATGTGTGACATATCAATAAATGAATTTTCGTCCATCATTTCCTTAGTATAACTGTCCAGTCTCATTTACGTCATCCTTTCAAGATGTAAATACCTTAGGATATAATACAAATATTTTACTAATGTTTCAAGAGCTAAGTTAGTATCTCACCAATTTCCGGTAATAATTCTCATCTTCAGCATCATGAGGGTGAACAAATCCAGCACCAGTAAACAGCTTTTCTAAGCCCGTATTCGTCACGTTAACTTCAGCAATCTCAACATCTTTCAAATATTTTCTAACTATTGTAGCAAACTGCCTTATTGCGCTCTCAGCAATCCCTTTTGAACGATGCTTCTCCTCAACATATATATGTTTAATTTCCAGTACTTTACCGTTTTTAACCGTATCAATATAGCCTGCAACTTCCTCGCCTAGCATGAGATTGAATTTCAGTGTAGAAGCAGACACGTCACTTGCCAAATTGATTCTTAAGTTCGGTACATAATTACGGTCTAAATCTAAATAATATAAACGTTCCTTACCAATAGGTCCTTCTTCCTTTGTTGCAGTGTGTAAGAACCCTGCTCTTTCGTATAGATTCCATGCCCCTTGATTCTCACCATCAACAACTAAGTATAAATGCTCAAACTGAGAAAAGTTTTCTTGTACATAAACCGGTAATAATTGAGCCACTTTCGTACCGTAACCATTTCCTTGATATTTTTCATTGATGGATAAAGACCTCACGTAAACCACCTCATGCGGCGTATCATACCCTTCGTGTTGATAATGTTTATGTAGTACAAAAAAACCAACAACTTTTCCATCATCTGTGACAACCACATTGGCAGTTCGATCTTTATCTTCTAGAGCTTCATTTAATACATCTAATGGTAAACTAGAATAAATTTGTTGCTTGTCACTTAATTCATAGGACTGAAGTGCGTCCTTATCACTTTCATTGTACTTTCTCACTTTAATGTCCATAATTTTCCCCTTTTTGACAAGATTCTATAGTTTGCTATTATAAGTCCATACCCTCTCTAGTGACAATTTAGACATTAACACAAAATTTTCCAATTCAACGTTTCATGTCGTTATTGCCGGGTAGTAACTTTGTATACTACAAATATATTAGGAGGAACTTTCGTGACAAACGAAGAAAGTACAACTACAAAGAGTCAGGAAAACCAGGATCAACCGGAAAAATTTCAGTTTAATAAGCTAGGCGTCGTTTTCTGGACTGCAGCTTCAATAATCATTGTAGTGTCTGCAATTGCCATGATTATTCCAACTCAGTTCCAGGTCGCTTCTGAAAATGTCTATGCTCTTATCTCAGAAACATTTAGTTGGTTTTTCTTACTCGTTGTATTTGGATTCGGTGTATTTCTATTATTTCTTGCCCTATCACCTTATGGCCGCGTAAAACTCGGTGGTGATAATTCCAAACCAGAGTTCTCATTTTGGGCCTGGGTCGGAATGCTATTTTCAAGTGGGCTAGGTGTTGGTTTAGTATTCTTTGGTGTCGCAGAGCCTATGGAACACTTTATGACCTCACCATTTTTAGGTGGTCCAGTTGAGGATGCCGAAGCCGCTAGACTCGCGATGGGTTATACTTATTTCCACTGGGGAATCTCCCAATGGTCAATATTCGGGGTAGCTGGTCTATCAATTGGTTACTTCCAATTCCGTAAAAACCGTGATGGTTTAGTCTCAACTGCTTTAGAACCACTATTCGGTATGGATTACAATCAAAAAGCACGTAAAGCAATTGATATATTAGCAATCATTGCAACTGTAACGGGTATGTCGACTTCTGTTGGTTTAGGTATTATGCAGATGGATGGTGGTTTAGATATCGCCTTTGGTGTTCCATCAGGACCATTAACTCAAATCATTTTGACAGCAGCTATGACAGGTCTATTTATATTTTCAACAGTAACTGGACTTAAGAAAGGAATGAAATTCCTTTCCAGTTTAAACATGATCCTTGCACTTGTCTTAACCATTTTCATTATGGCAGTTGGACCATTTACATTCATTATGGAAAGTATTATTCTTGGGCTTGGTGACTATTTGACAAACTTTGTTGGCTATTCATTACGCATGACACCATATGCAGGTGGTACTTGGGTTCAAGACTGGACAGTGTTCTACTGGGCATGGGTAATTGCTTGGAGTCCATTCATTGGTTCATTTGTTGCCCGTGTATCTCGCGGTCGCACGATTCGTGAATATGTACTGGGTATTCTGATTGTCCCACCAATGCTATCTTTCCTATGGGTTGGCGCCCTCGGTGGTACAGCAATTTATTCAGATCTTATGAATAATACAAATATTGGACAAATCGTTCTAGATGACCAAACGCAGGCGCTCTTCGCCTTGTTTGATACCTTACCTATTTCATGGTTTACATCTATTGTTGCGCTCCTGTTAATCTTTACTTTCCTAGTAACATCAGCCGATTCAGCAACATTTATTGTTTCGGGAATGAGTATTGGTTCAACAGAGAATCCACCAATTCGACTTAAAGTCCTTTGGGGTCTATTGCTCGGATTGTTGACTATCGCATTAATATTAGCAGGTGGATTAACCAGCTTACAGGCAGCTTCACTGTTAGCAGGTCTACCGTTTGGCCTCATACTAATCTTGATGATTGCATCAGTTTCTAAAGGATTAAGAAGAGAACCTAATAATGCAATGAAACGTAGACAAAAACCAAAAAAATATTAAAATAGAAGAAACGTTAATAACAGCGCTCATAACTTTGAGCGCTGTTTCATTTATAACTTTAGGAGCGATCTTATGAAAATCGGCATCGATGCTGGCGGTACATTAATTAAATTGGTCATTCTTGATGATGAAAATCGTACCTTTAAAAAATACCCTTCCACTGATATTGACCAAGTGATTGAGATATTAAACAATGATTATAGTGAAGAAGAAGTTTATTTAACAGGAGGCAAGTCAGAATATATACAAGAGAAGCTAAATTTTGAATCTAAAATTTCCATAGAATTCGATGCTACCTTTAGAGGTCTGACTCAACTCTTGAATGAAAGTAATTTGAATTTTGAACGTTATGTATACTTAAATGTTGGTACAGGAACAAGTTTCCACCAAGCGACAACCACGGATCAAAAACGTGTTGGTGGGTCTGGTGTAGGTGGTGGAACTTTACTCGGCTTAAGTCATTTACTGACAGGAATCGAGGATTACCATACGATTATAGAACGTGCAAAAAAAGGTGACCGTAACAAAGTCGATTTAAAAGTCCATCATATTTACAATGGTAAGCCTACACCAATTCCAGGTGATCTTACTGCAAGTAACTTCGGAAATGTACTTAATCACAAAAGCGACCAGTCAATTGAAGATCAACTGATCGCAGTTATTGGTCTTGTAGCAGAAACTGTTACAGCAATGGCTTTAAATCTAGCTGATGCCTTTGACACTAAAAAAATGGTGTTTATTGGTTCTACTTTACTCGATAACACTGTAATGACGGACATCATTTATAATTATAGTCAGTTAAAAGGCGCAGAGGCCTATGTTGTACCCAACGGTGAATTTTCAGGTGCCCTTGGTGCCATAGAAACTAACTGAGGACAGCTACCTTATTCCCTTGCCTGATAACCTTCATTTCACGTGAAAATATATGAGACAACATCTCTTCTGTTACTTGATGATTCGGTACTTTAGCTGCGGTTAAAGTACCTTTTTTCATGCCGGAAATTGAATCTGCATATGTCATCGCCAAACTTAAATCATGCATGGCAAGAATGACCACTTTATTTTTAGCTAATTCTTTCAATCTCGATAAAATAATGTGTTGATAGTTAACATCCAATCCTTGTTCAATTTCATCAAGCATGATTATGGGTTTGTCTTCCAATTCAATTTGCGCAAGAAGTGCACGTTTGAACTCCCCACCACTTAAATTTTCAATGCTGTGATTTCGATAATGTATTAAATCGTAATCGTTTAGAATTCCAATAAACTGTTCACCAGAAATTTTCTTCTCTGTGCTCAAACCTACAAAATCTTCTACATTAATTTGAAAAGGTACGTTGTGTTGAGGAAGATAGCTGATGTATTCTGCTGTAGAAGAAAGTTTGTGGTTGTCTACATAGAGTTCACGTTTTTTTATGGACTTTGTATTAAAACCCGTAACACCTGTTAAAACTGAACTTTTACCACTTCCATTCTCCCCAATTAGAACGTGTAAGCCAGGTTCGAATATCAAACTTTCCACTATAATTTTAAAGTCATCGTAATCGACCACCAAAGAATGAATGTCTAACACGATTATACCTCTGTCGTCGCTTCATCATATGCTTCTAGTGCTTTACCACCATATACACTAGCTGGTCCGCCACCCATCACTATAGAGACCGCAACGATATCTGAAATTTCGTCACGTGTCGCACCGAGTTTAACTAGTTTGTTGACATGGTTACCAATACAACCCTCACACTTATCTGCGATAGCATAAGTTAAAGCGATATACTCTTTGGTCTTCTCATCCAAAGCATTAGCTTTATACCCTTCTTTTTGAAGCTTTCTGAAAGCAGACATAAAATCGGGTTGCGTTTCTTGAATTCGACCTGTGTTTTTTTGCGCACGTTTATTAATTTCTTCAAAATTACCCATGAATAATCATCCTTTTAATTTATTTAAAGAAAGAGAATCGCTTAAATGCGATTCTCTTTTTTGTGGATTGTTCTTTTTCTGTAACACATTAATACCCAGATGTAGGCAGCAAAAATGACTATCATAAAGATACCTATTGTTGTAAGTGATAATGGCGCATCCTGTGTGTAGGATGCAGTCGTTGAAAAGATAACCCCTGCCGTAAATAAAGTTAATGCTATTGCGTAAATGAAAACATTTCTTAATTTCATGTGCTCACCCACCATATTATTCTTCTTAACTTTATAATATCACGACATTCCGCTATTTTCTCATCTATTCTAAAAAGTTCGACATATAGACTAAATTAGTATAGCCTTCTTTCAATTTCACTTGGTTCTTCAATACAGCTTCTTCTTTAAAGCCTAATTTTTCGTAAAGTTTAATTGCTCCAGGATTATTAGAGAAAACAGTTAGAATGACTTTTTCAATTATATCGTTAGCTTTAGCAAATTCTAGGGCACGTTCAATCATCGCAGTCCCTGTACCTGAGCCAGTATAGTCTGGTTGTAAACTGATACCAAATTGTGCGATATGTTCAAACTTCTTACGGTGATCTTGGCGCATATTTAACATACCAATAACCGTATCACCATCTACAGCAACAATACCTAGGTCATTGGTGCCTAAAGATTTTATAGTTGCTTCTTCTTCTTCAACAGTTATCTCACGATTTTCAATTGCTGTTGCTAGAATATCTGGATACGCCTCAGTCACAATATGTTTGTGCCTGACAATACTTTTAGCGTCCGATATTCTCATTTCACGTATTTCATATGCCATACTTAGTCGTCTCCTTCTAGCTTGGTTTTTAATCATTCCCATTCATTATATTACAAGTTTACTTTTCCATTAAATATCATGCTTCTTATCTAATAAACAGGGCACCATAAATTAAGCCAATCATAATGACGAAGGCAGGATGTATTTTAACAATCTGTAAAAGTATAAAAGCAATGACAATTAAGAATATTGTGTGGAAGCCACCTGAAACCTCTAGAGAGTTAAATAGAAAATCTACTACGATTACACCCATTAATATTGCAATCACTGGTCTAATTAATGTTGTTAAGGTGCTGAATTTATTCGTCCCTTTCAACTTATATAAAAGTGCAGCAAGTAAAATCATGACAACCAAGGAAGGTAGGACACTTGCAGTTACTGCAACAATACTACCAAGTACGCCACCGGCTTCGTATCCAATGTAGGCACCCATCTTCGTTAGTATAGGACCAGGTAGTGAGTTACCGAGTGCAAGTACTTCAGCAAACTCACCAGTTGTCATCCAACCATAGGTATCAACAACCTCTCTTTCGACTAGAGGGATTGAGGCTGGACCTCCACCATATCCAATTATACCTGGAATCAGAAAGGCCAGAAAAATTTCCATGTAAATCATGTTGACCCTCCTCTAACCTTATCTTTCCTTAAAAGACTAATAACGATAATAATGGCGATAACAATTGCCGGATGAATATTTAGCACTTCTAAGATAATCAACATACCTATAGTAAAAGGAATTAAAAATGCCCACGTCGTGACCGCTTTCGCTGATTGTAAAAATTCAATTGTTAGAATCGCTAGCATGACTAGGACAACTGGCACTACCCCTGCACTCATTCCCTGTACCCAGGCTAGGTCTTTAAAACCTGTAAATAAAGCAAGAAGGATGGTCATAATCACTGCCGTTGGTAAAATCATCGCAACCATGGCATTGGCTACACCAAGCCAACCCTTTATTTGATAACATATGTACCCAGCGACTTTAGTAATAATTGGTCCTGGTAAAACATTGGCGATTGCCAGTACATCTTGGAATTCTTCATTCGACATCCATTTATATTTATCAACAACTTCTATTTTAACTAACGGAATCGATGAAGGACCCCCACCGAAACCGAGCATCCCTACTCTAAAAAACGCCTTAAATATTTGCCAGTGCATCATTCTCACCTCTTATCAGAAAAAGCACCAGCATGGCTGGTGCTTTTATATCAAACTGCTTTACCACAGCATTTTTTATATTTCTTTCCACTGCCACATGGACAAGGATCGTTTCGTCCGACCTTGAACTCATTGACGATTGTTTTTTGTCCAAGTTCTGCTTCTGACTTACCTCTATATTGGAAATGACGAGTATGTTTTAGCACGCCACTCACTAAATTAAAGAAGTCATCTTCTTCTTGTTTAGTAGAAAATTCATAGCCTAGATTGTTAATTTCTGCGATGATATCAGTCCGTTTTTGACCACTAATAATCATACGTAACATTTGAATATATAATTCTTCTAGTGAAGCTACGTCTGTATTTAAGTGACTACTAACCCAAGATTTTAGTGACTCATGATAAATAGACTCATCAATGTAGTTCGGGTTTGAAAACTGTATGAACTTAGCAAATTCTGGTTCATAGTAGTTGTATTTTTGCTGATTTTTTCTAATAATTTGGTACTGTTCATCTGTCATATCATCTATGACAAATTCTTTGTTTTTTTCATTAATCGTAATGACATAAGGTGACTCATTTACTAAATCGACTAATTCCTCAATTGTCGTCTCCTGGCCATAGTATTTCTTAAATAGTTTAGTAAGCTGTTTAAATTCAACAACACCATAGAGATGTAAGGCAGCTCTAATTAAATTTAACTTTCTTTGAACTGCCAAACGTTTTTCTTTATTTTCTTTCGTATCGACTGTTTTAAATTTATCGAGCACTTCATCAATAATAAAGAAGTGGTCAGGATTATTTAAATCTTCATAGGCCAAGCCCATGATATACAAGCCGTAAATGTCTACAAGGCTTAAATCTTTCGCTTCATCCAAATTTGTCGCTGCTCTTTTCCATGATTCGAGCGCAATATCATCACTATATAGGTAAGTGTACGTGAGTACTGATTCATTCGTTAAGTTTGCTGAAATTGCCTCAATTAAGTCTTCTTTATCTAAAGCTGTTTCATTTTTGACGCCGGTATTTATTGCAACTTGATGCAAGTCTTCTAAATCATATTTTTCTAAATACACACCCGTATTTGTCACAATGAACAACTCCTTATATACTAATTCTAGTACTGGTATTTTATCATACTTGTGTAAATATGCTAAAATTTAAGAGGTAACGAATACATATGATAGGAGCTCATATAAAGATGAAAGCTATTGCCCTCGATTTAGATGGTACAACATTAAATCATGCAGGTGAATTCCCCAACAGTCTCATTAAGACACTTCAAGACATCCATAATAAAGGAATCAAAATCATTATCGCGACCGGACGTTCGCTTCAAATGATTCATCAAAAAGTGCCTAACGATGTTCCGGTCGATGGCTTTGTCGCTGCGAGCGGTATGACCGTATACCTTGGTGACACGCTCTTATCACGCACTGCCTTTACAAAAGAACAAGTCAGTTTCGTCTTAGAAGAGGTTCGTAAACACAAGATATATTATGAGATAACAACGAGCCAGAGCGGTGGTCCATATACCTATAATGATGATTACGATTATGCTTTGGAGGACCTCACTGCACAAGCTGATGAGACAGTACTAGATTATGAAAACATCGGCACTGCCCGTACCTTAAACTCTCAAGAGCAATGGGTCGATAATCACGCACTCGACACCAATGATATTATTAAGTTTTACTTCTTCTCAAATGATAAAAATAAGATGGACAACTGGTATGACTACCTCAATAATCACTTTACATCAGACGCTGGTTTTCAGATATACCGTACATCAAATCATAACTCAGAAATCATGGTCTATGGCACAGACAAAGGTTCCGGTTTAAAGACAATTGCTAGAGAACTTAAGCTGCCGCTTCATGACATTCATGCTTTCGGCGATTCTATGAATGATATCCCTATGTTTAAAGTTGTCGGTAAATCAACTGCCTTAAAAAACGGTCAAGAAGACGTTAAATGTCTTGCAGATGATGTCACCGATTTTACATGTGATGAAGATGGCCTTGAGATTTATTTAAAGAAACATTATCTATAGCAATTTGCCCTCGTCTCTGAGGGCTTTTTTAATTGGCATAAACCAAACATTACCCTCCATCAATTCCATCGGCGAAATTTCATGACCCCCGTCAGTCAGCTTAATGGTTACATTCATGCCCTTGTCTTCTAGTTTTTTCTTTAAGGTGTATGATTCACCAGCTGTAGCAGTCATATCTTTTGCACCGGCTGTTAGAAGTACATCTGTATTAAACAACATTCCTTTTCCAACTGTTTCACTACGGTAAGCACTGTGCATTAACATTGCCCCTCTTAACCCTAAATCGTAGTTCAACAATAAATAAGCTCCCATATTTGCGCCATTAGAATAACCAATAAGTATGGATTTAGAGAGCTCAAAATCATAGATTTTACTCAAGTCTTTTAAAGTGTTGTATATTTTATCACCTTCTTCTTTTAGACTCGCTTCATCAAATTCATTAGCTGAAAGGCGTCTAAAAAATCGGCTTTGTCCATTTTCATCAATCTCACCTCTTAGGCTTAGGACATTGGCATCACCATCTACCATGGCAGCAACATCGAGTAAATCCGTCTCTCTACCTCCTGTACCGTGTAAAAGAATTATGGTTTCAACATTTTCTTCAACTTTACTTTTGATGTATAAATGTTTCATTTAAAGTCCTCCTAATAGAGTTACGCATAGTCGTATTATATAATAAAATCAAAGAGATTAAAGGAGGATGCATTATGCCTGCATTTGGTATACACCATGTTTCCGCAATTACTAAGAATATCATTGAAAATCATGATTTTTTCACTAAAATATTAGGTCATCGTCTCGTTAAAAAGACTGTTAACCAAGATGACCCAAGTATGTATCACTTATTTTATAGTGACTACAAAGGGACACCAGGGACAGATGTGACTTTTTTTGAAATCGGTCTTGCCCCTAAGTACACACCAGGAACTAACTCTATCTCACGTACAATCTTACGTGTTCCGTCAAAAGAAGCCTTACAATACTTCCGTGACCGTTTCGATGAAAAAGGCGTTTATCACGAAGGTATCATCGATTATTTCGGCGAAACATTGATGAAATTTTCTGATGAGGAAAGTCAACGCTTTGCCCTAGTCGTTGACGATAATGAGAATAAGGCAGTCCCTCATACAGATAACGATATTCCTGAAGCCTACGCCATTAGAGGCGTTTACGGTGTTGAACTCACCGTTCAATATTTAAAACCTATGGTTGAGTTTCTTACATTGCTAGGCGGTAAATACGATGGGGACATTGACCAAGATACAGAAGCTCGAGTTGACTTTGGTGATGATGCGGTGTTTATCTTCGAATCTAGAACGACAAATGTTGAAAAAGAAGGCTATGGTAGTGTTCATCACTTCTCACTGAGAGTGAAAGATGAAGCTGATTTAGAAGAAATCTATAAAAAGATTAAAGCAGATAAGTGGCTGTCTTCTGGCGTTGTGAATCGACATTACTTCAAGGCACTATATATTAATGCACCAGGCAATATTACCGTTGAAATTTCTACAGATGGTCCAGGGTTTACAGTCGATGAGCCACTAGAAACATTAGGAGAAAAACTCGCAGTCCCTCCATTTTTAGAGGATGATAGAGACTTCATTGAAATGCGCCTACACCCACTCTAAAATTTAGTAATTAGAACATAAAAAACCGTTCCTTTAAAATTAAAGGAACGGTTTTATCATTACTCATTAGGGAGTTCGATTTGATCAATATTATTAAAGTTATCAAAGGTAGTATCACCATTTAATGAGAACGTGCCACCTGTATCTTTACCTTCGACATCAAAATTAATCTTCTCTATCAACATTCTCTCTTCATCTACAACAAATTCGATTGAGGATTCCACTGTTTCTACAGTCATTTGTCCAAAATTAACTTGCACCAATGACTCTAGATTTCTATAAACTTCCTCATCATTTCCATGGTACTTATAAATAATCTTATCATCGGTCTCCTCTGTGGTCATGTAACCAAACAAGGTTTCTAAAGAATGAACCGCTTGATCATAAGTGACACTGTATAATAAATTAACATCGACCGAATCTGATACATTAATCCAATCTTGACCATTGTAGAAATAAGTTTGTCCATCTCTCGATAAAGTGCGATCTTCGCCTGCACTTCTTAGCCGTAATTGAGGTGGGTCTCCATTTATGACGTCAGCTTCTGCATTAAGAGATTCTTCCTCCATCTCATCTAATGAAGCCTCTAGGTTTAATTCTGCTTTGTAGCTTTCGATTTCTGTTGACTTATCGATTATTTTGGCGAGCTGTTCATCTTCAACTTTCGCCTGTTCTATGTTGTCTTCTTCAGTAGAATTATTTTTATTTTCACTGGTTTGCTCTTCAGATTCTTCTGTGGAATTATTATCTTCTGAGACTTTAGTCTTGTTGGTATCGACAGTTCTTTCGTTTTCTGAGTCATCTACAGCTTGTGAATCAGTTGCCTGACAGGCTGCTAAAAAACCCGTGACGATTAACAATAAGCCAAAATTTTTAAAATAATACATGACTCATTCCCCTTACACTAAAATCTTTCTAAATAGTACCACGGACTTCTCATTATATCTAACAATAAGCTAAGACTCCGTAAGTTTGACGGTCTTCTTCGGACGTCTTGGTCTAGAATTTTTAAACCTTATTATTGTGTACAATATTAGGCCGTACCAAATGAAAGTATAAGAAATTTTATGGGTGTCGGTGAATGATTCACCATATATAAATATGCCAATTAACAGTGTTAGGGTTGGTCCTATATATTGTAGTAAACCTATTAAAGACAAAGGAATGTACACTGCACCAATCGCAAACATTAATAGTGGAATTGCTGTAACAACACCTGTTCCTACAGTGAAGGCTGTCTCAGCGTTCACACCAAATTCCAAGGTATTCATACCCGTAACATTCAAATAGATGATATATATTAAAGCTATGGGAGCGAGTACTGCCGTCTCAACAGCAAGTGCGTACGTCGCGTCTAAGTTAATCGTCTTTTTAATCAATCCATATACCCCAAATGTTACTGCTAGAGTCAAAGCGAGTAATGGTATTCTCCCCACGCCAAGCGTCATGTACACTACACCAATCAAAACTATGAATATTGCTAGCCATTCGCCCTTAGAGAATCTTTCTTTCAAAATAAAAAAGGCAAGTAAAATACTGACAAACGGATTGATATAGTATCCTAAACTTGCCTCTAGTATATAACCTTGGTTCACAGCTAAAATATAGGTCAACCAGTTTAAGCTTATAATAATCGAAGCTGCTATGATACTTAACGCTTTTTTCTTATCACTGAATATGTATGTAAGATTGGTTTTTAAATATTCCCATCGCCCAGTTAGTTTGATATAAAAAATCATAAAAATAAAAGACCAAAATATTCTATGGGCTATAATCTCTAATGGTGAGACATATTCAATTTGCCTCCAGTAAATTGGAAGTACACCCCAGATTACGTATGTTGCACCTGTTAGCAATATCCCTTTTGCTACATTGGACATTGACTCACCTCATTCTTTTTGTATTTTATCTTAATTTTACAACTGAACACTAAATTAGCAACAATTACACTTCAATAAAAATAGCGGCAAACAGCTTGAGCTGTTCACCGCTAAGTTTTTTACTATAAATCATTATCGTTTTCAATTTGGTGATCCGGTTCACGTTTCTCTTGATGATTAATCTCATCCAATGATTCTCTTCCTACAAAATAATATGCAACGATTGATCCTAAAATCAGGTAAGAGACATACACACCAATCACAAACGTGATTAAGAGTACAACAAATCCTAATATTGCTGACAAGCCAGGCATGTCCGTTTGTACAGCGGTGAAGCTGACTAAGAATGCAAGACCGAAAATGACAGCGAACATTACAATCATCATCACAATATACAAGATTAAGTTACTAAAGAATAACTTCACCATACTCGCGCTTGATTTGAATAAGATGTCCCACGCTATTTTTAGCTTATCCATAGTTGGAATTAAAGGCTCATCAATGTAGACCATAAATACCACTGCGAAATAAATAAACATGATGATATATGGAATGTAAGCAACAATCGTAACGATAAGAGCTAGAGCTACCGATAAGATTATCATTGGTACAGACAATTCTTGGAGCTGTGTTGTTTCAGTCACAAATCCTGCGCCAGCAAGTGGCGTAATTGCAATAACAAACAGCATATTTATTAATATACCAATCACTATAGACAAGGCAACGTACAGGAGAAAAACGAGTAAAGCAATCTTAATAAGTTTTGAGTAGTTTCCTTTCTTGAAAACTTTATATGCTTCACCAAAACTAAATGGTTTACCTGTATACGCACTTGCAAAGTATCTAAGAATACCGACATACATTGGAAAAATTAAGAAGATACAAGCTAATACAAAAACCAACGAAATGACTAGTCCCCAGACAATGAAGGCGACGCCTATTGTCGAGTCATCGGTATTAGTAAATGATAAAAGCGCAGGTGCAAACATTAAAGCAAACATCAAGATTGAAGGTAGTATGATACAAAGTATCATCTGTAAAATTGTAAAGCCTAATACTTTACCGTGTTGCCCTTTTGCATTTCTTCTATACAAAGATAGATATTCAAACATAACCTAATAATCACTCCTTTATTTATATAGTCTTCCATACCCTGATTCAATATATTCATTCATACCAAGCGATAACTTTTGCCTTAAGTAGTTGAACATGTTAAACTTCTTTTGTTCTAAATATAAATTTGCTTGATTGGAGGTCACTTACATTGAATGCAGATTCTGAGACAATTGAAAAGTTTACTCAGATTTTCGGCTTTGGTTATGCTCACATTTTTTCTGAAGTTACAGAGTCAGTCAGACAAATGCATATTTCTAAAGAACAGATGGCAATCATTGAATATTTATTTATGCACAAATCCGCAACACCAACAGAACTATCAGAAAAACTAGGCGTACATAAAAGTTCCATTGCCCATGCTTTAAGAAAGTTGAGTACAAAAAAATTGATTTACTCGAAGAAAAATCCACTAAACAATGATAAGCGCTCAAAACTTATTAGTCTGACAGAAAAAGCACAAGAAATCATTAGTGAGGTCTTTACACATTTATCTAAGATTATATGTCAGAAATTAGGCTCATTATCACAGAAAGATACCCAAGCTCTTAATGAAGCAGTAGACACCATCATAAAAATTTTTAAGATAGACGGAGGATTATTTAATGAAGCAGGTGCTTAAATTTAAATGGCCGATTACTGTATTAATGCTCGCTTTTGCGATTATTTCTTTCATGTTATCGCCAAACTTAACTGAACTTGCCGCTGAAAAAGGTGATGTTCAATTACCGAGTACGGCCGCAAGCGAACAAGCAAGACAATACTTAGAAGATCACGGCCAAGATGTAGAAATGATGTCCTTAGTTCTCGAGTTTGAAGACTCACCAATGTCTCATCAAGCAGATATTGAATCTTATATCTCAGAAATTGAAGACGCAGATTATACAGAAAATGTGATCAATCCATTTACACTCAGTGAAGACATGCAGGAAAACTTTGTAAACGAAGATACTGGCGTCATTATGATTCCAATGGAATACACTGGTGATGCGAATAATATCCTCACTAATGCCGAAGAAATTGAAGGCATGAATACCACAGACGCAGACACGTCCATTACATCTAATGAGATGATTCAAAGAACACTCGAAGAAGATGCAATGAATGGTGTACAGACAACTGAAATCTTTACAGTCATGATTATTATCGTCGTCTTACTTGTAATGTTCCGCTCGATTGTCACACCATTTGTGCCACTGATTGCAGTCGGTATTTCTTACCTACTCGGACAATCCTTTGTTGGATGGTTTGTAGAATGGTTCGGTTTCCCAGTATCACCTCAAACACAGAGTTTCTTAATTGTAATTCTATTCGGTATAGGTACGGATTACGTCATCCTATTACTCAATAGATTTAAAGAAGAGCTCGAACATCACGACAAAAATCAAGCGGTCATCAATACCTTTAAGACAGCAGGTAAGACAGTCTTTATAAGTGGTATTTCAGGTGCAATATTATTTGGTGTCCTTTACTTTGCGAACTTTGAAATCTACCGTTCAGCAGTTGGGGTAGCAGTTGGTATTTTAGCACTATTATTATCACTATTTACGATATTACCTATCTTAATGTCTCTCATTGGTAAGTATATATTCTGGCCAAGTAAACACACTTCTGGTTCAGGAGAAAGTAAAATTTGGACACCACTTGGTTTGTTGTCCTTAAAATTCCCAACACGCGTCATATTTACGGTGGTTGCTGTTCTCATTGCATTAATTTACTTCTATGACGATGAGGTTCAGTACGATTCTCTATCTGAACTCGATGATTCATATTCAGCCGTTCATGCGGTTAATACGATCAGCGATAGTTTTGATGCAGGTTCAACCTTCCCTGTAGAAGTTATTTTTTCTAATGATGAAAATCTGATTACTTCTGACGGGCTCACTCGTGTAGAATCTGTATCTGATGCGGTAACTAAGTTAGACGGCGTCAAAGAAGTACAGACACTTACACGACCTGTCGGAGATAAGATGGATGAGTTGTCAGTCTCTTACCAACTCAATGAAGCCAATGATGGATTGACTGAAATTCAAGATGGCTTAACTGAAATTTCTAGCGGACTTACAGAAATTAATGAACAAATCTCTAGTGCTGATATGAGTGGCGGAGACCTATCCGAATTAGAAAGCGGTGTTCAAGAATTATCGACTGGTATTGATGGTGTCAGCCAATACCTAAGTGCCACAGGAGACGTAAACGGTGCAAGTCAACAGCTCGCACAACTTTCACAAGGTGCAAATCAGCTATCACAAGGTATGACTCAAGCAAACCAACAAATTCAAACAATGACTGAACAATCTCAAACACAGATGTCAGAACTTGCCGCAGGACTATCAGAGATGGCAACAGGACTAGACGAAATCAACAATGGTGTGAGCCAAGTTGGTGATCTTATGACTGCCATTAATGACAATGAAGCGACAAATAGTACAGGTATTAACGTTCCAAACGAAATGATAGAAAACGAAGAGTTTCAATCAGCAATTGACCAATACTCATTCGCAGATGGACAAGCAGTTAAGATGAATGTCATCCTAGATGTCGATCCTTATAGTAATGAAGCGATTGGTGTGCTTGATGATATTGAAGAAACAGTCGATAGTGAAATGCAACGTCTAGACAACGAGGAAACAACTGCATATTACTCAGGTGTCACTAGTATGAATAGAGATTTAGACACAGTGACAACTGATGACTACACAAATGTTGTCATACTATTCATCGTCACTCTATTCGTCATTTTAGCGGTACTCTTTAAATCACTTGTACTGCCAGTCGTAATGATCAGTTCCATCTTCATTACCTACTTCAGTTCAATGACCATTTCTCAGTGGCTCTTGTCCTTATTTGGTATCGATCAATTAAACTGGGCAGTTCCATTCTTTAGTCTAATCATCTTTGCCGCACTCGGTATTGACTACTCTATTTTCATTATCGACCGCTTTAGAGAAGAAGTGAGATACAGTTCAATTCGTGAAGCGATTGAATTATCTGTACGCCGAATGGGTACCGTAGTCATCACAGCAGTTATCATCCTAACTGGTACCTTCGCAGCCCTATATCCTTCAGGTATCGCGATATTAGTGCAGGTAACCAGCGTCATTATATTCGCCCTACTATTCTATGCCTTTGTCGTTTTACCATTGCTTATTCCAGCAATGATCGCAACGCTTAAACGCGGCACATTCTGGCCATTTAGAATGCCAGGTGGAAAGGGTCGCGAAGATAGTATTGATGATCAATAGAAAGTTTGAAATTGACAATTCTAGGGTATAAAAAACTAGTATTTTTTAAGTAAGGAGTTGAATCCATGCCAGGAGAGAAAAGTGCTGGATTAGCAGCAGTATTGAGTTTCTTTGTAACAGGACTCGGACAGATATATAACGGACAAATCTTTAAAGGTATCCTACTCATATTGATACAAATGATTAACGGTCTACTTCTATATGTTCTGATTGGTTTTATTACATTACCAATCGTATGGCTCTACGGTGTGATCAATGCATATCGTCATGCCGAACGTGTAAATAGAAGGTTATATAGAGGATAGTTAATAACCCGTATGTGAATTCACATACGGGTTATTTAATAGGCTTATGATTTTTTGAGAATTACTGTTAATGGTACAATTAACATAACTTATTAAAGGATGTGTATCTATGGGCTGGGAATTTATAGCATTTTTCTTTGGAGCAGCAGCACTTGGAATCTTTTTATTACTCGTCGTATTTATAGTAGGGTTATTGAAATGGTTGCTACAAGGTTACTTCCTTTTCAGAGTGGCTGAAATCAAAAGATATGACTTACCTTGGCTTGCCTTCATACCATTTGGTACTTTCTACCTCGGTGGCCAAGCTTATGATGGTAATATTCTCAAGAAAGGATCATTTCAACCTAAGCACATTGGTCTAGTATTTGCCATCGCTGGTATCATCTTATATCTAATGGGCTTATCTATTGGTGATATTGTCATCACTTATCTACTAATGGAATCAATCGCCTTTATTGGTATATTTACAGCGTATGTTAAACAACCTATTATTGGTGTCTTACTTGCCCTGTTGAATGCTGTTACTGCAGGTATTGCTGCTATTATCATCCTCTTCTTATATTCTAGAAAACTAAGAGATGAACATGACGGCAGTGTATTGAATAACGAAGACTTTGAAGATAACGCTTCAAATGACAAACAACCACAACATCCAAATGACCCAAACCTGAATAGAAACATTTAAAGGACCAGTACTGGTCCTTTATTTTTGCACATTTATTTTTCAGGTACATTCAAAATCGTTTGATATAAAACATTCGCACCTGTTTCCATACGTTCATGATTAAAGATCATATCTGGATGGTGAAGGCCTGGTTGTAAATCACAGCCTAAACCTACCATTGCGCCTTTGAGTTCTGGGTACTGTACTGTATAGTTATGGAAGTCATCTCCACCACTTGTTACAATTGGTTCTAGTAAATACTCTTCTCCAACAGTATCTATGATTGCTGAACGGAAAACAGCAATAGCCTCTTCATTGCTCTCACTTGCAACTATTGAAGATTCCTTCAAGTCTTCAATAGTCACATCATATAATTCTTCAACGACTCTTAAAATGTTATGAATATTCGCTTTTAAATCTTTCATTGCATCATTTGTTTGTGCACGCACGTCAATTCCACATTCAGCTGAACCTGGTATGATATTTAATGATTTTGAACCCGCCATAAATTTAGTCATCTTAGCACTCGCCGGAACCATCGGGTTAATGTGTATTTTAGAGAGCATGTCAACAATAGCTGAACCGACTTCAATCGCATTAGAATTCAAGTGCGGTCTTGCACCATGTGCATCATGCCCACTAATTTTAAACTCAAATGATCCTGCAGATCCATGTTCAATACTTGGTGAAATAAACCCGTCTGTCGCCTCTTCAATAGGTCGTAAATGAATACCAAACATGTAATCTAATGGATCAATAACGCCTTCTTTTAGCACATCTAAAGCACCAGTACCTAGCTCTTCGGCTGGTTGGAAAACAAATCTTACACCACGTGTTTTAAGTGCATCATGACCCTTTAGTTTTAACATTGCCCCAATCACCATAGAGATGTGTGCATCATGTCCACAGGAGTGATTCGCCTGAAGTTTACCATTCACTTCTTGGTAAAGTGCATCAATATCGGCACGCATACCAATTAGAGGGTATTCTCCACTCCAATTCCCCATATCACAGTATAATCCAGTAATATTCTTAAACTTCACCGGTTCAAAACCTTCATTTTTTAGAAATTCATATATATAATCCGTCGTTTTATATTCTTCGTTGCTAAGCTCTGCATTGTTGTGAATATGATTGAAAATTTCATTGATTTTTGCCGTTGTCATGCAATCCCTCTTTCAAAAATTAAAATCTGTTATTAATAAATATATCACAGTTATAATTGTAAGAAAATTTAAATTAATGGTGGGAAATGAAAGAAGTGTTTATGCTTATGGTGTATAATACATATATATTGATTACACGGAGGAAATAAGATGAAAATAAAAGAAATTAAACTACATCAGCTATTGATGGATATGAAAAACCCATTTACAACATCCTTTGGCACACAACAACAGCGTTTTATTACTATCGTGGAAGTCATTGATGAGGACAACACAAGTGGCTTTGGAGAATGTGTGTCTGGTGAAGACCCGCTCTACTCTGAAGAATTTATGGACGCGACTTTAATTGCCTTAAAGAAATATTTCGGCCCATTAGTTATCGGTAAAGAAATCTCACATCCAGATGAAGTTTGGGATATATATAAGCCATTCAAGCGTAACAACATGGCTAAAGCATGTATTGAAGGTGCCGTTTGGGACTTATACGCTAAGAAACAAGGCATTACACTTGCTAAAGCACTTGGTGGAGAAAAAGAAACTGTAGAAGTCGGCGTTTCTTTAGGCTTAGAAGATACAGATGAAGCCCTACTTGAAAAAATCGGTGAAAAAGTTGAAGAAGGTTATAAACGTATTAAAGTTAAAATCAAACCCGGCCGTGATGTAGAAATGGTTCGTAGCATAAGAACAGTCTACCCTGATATCCCATTGATGGTTGATGCTAACTCTGCTTATACACTCGATGATATCGATACGCTGAAGGCTCTAGATGAATTTAACTTAATGATGATTGAACAACCTCTAATGGCTGGAGACTTAATCGATCACGCTAAATTACAAAGAGAAATTAAGACCCCAGTATGTTTAGATGAAAGTATCGATTCATTTGAATCTGCCCAGGCAGCAATTGAGCTTGGTAGCTGTAAGATCATCAATGTCAAAGTAGGACGTGTCGGTGGTTTAACCCAATCACTAAAAATTCACGACCTTGCGGCCAAACATGATATTCCTCTATGGTGTGGCGGTATGTTAGAAGCGGGTGTTGGTAGACTTCACAATGTGGCAATTACATCACTCAGCAACTTTGTACTTCCAGGTGACACAGCGTCCTCTTCAAGATATTGGTATGAAGACATCATCACACCGGAAGTAGTCGCAGAAAATGGTGTTGTAAAAATATCAGAAAAGCCTGGTATAGGTGCAGAAGTTGACTTCGATAAGATGAAACAATACCTAGTAAAAACAGAAGTACTTACTGAAGACGATCAACTCGATATGATTATGCATAACTAATTAAAACTGCCTAGGGTTCTTGAAATACCAAGATCCCTAGGCAGTATTTTAATACTCTTTTTTAAGTTCTACGACAACAAGTTCAGGATGGTTAAATACCCTAAAAGGGAAGCGGCTGTTGCCAAGTCCTCGGCTGACCACCATTGTGGTGCCATCTTTTTCATATAAACCTTCTGTATATTTTGGATTAACCCCCTGATGAGGCGCATATAAACCCTTTACTATTGGTAGGCGAATCTGACCTCCATGTGCATGGCCACAAAATACTAGATCTACAGGATTCTTGCTATAGATAGATAATAGCTCAGGACGATGCGCGAGTAATATTGTAAAATTATGTGGTAAATTATTCACATTTTTTTTAATTTCATTAGAAAAATTTCTATAGGTCATAATATTCTCTTCATCACCAAAGAACCAAACATCGCTCACACCAGTGAGGTTAATCTTTTCACCCCTATGCTCAAGTTCAACAGCCTTCTTTGTCACATTCACTACATCAGAATTTCCAATAATCTCGTACAACTTATGAAACTTAGTGTAATCCGCTTCATGATTACCCGTTACATAATATGCATCCTGAATATTGGTAACCTTCTCAATAAAGGTCTTAGAACGCTTTAAAAAAGGTGTCCGTCTATCGATAACATCACCAGTAATAAAAATTACATCTGGATTAGCTTTTTTGATTGCTCTTAAGAGGTTACTTGCGCTTCGACCAAAAAAAGCATTATGATAGTCTGAAACTTGAATAATTCTATATCCATCAAAAGCACTGGGTATATTTTTATTTTTATATTGATATTTCGTCGTAATAATATGCTTATCTTCTTTCCATAAAAAACGAGCGAGAGCAATCGTAAATCCTAGGATGAGTGGTGTTATTTTTAATTTTCTAAGTATACTCATTTCTCTTCCTCATTATTTTCGTTGAATGATCTATCATGCTTCATAATTTTAACAAGACGAATCATATGATCTTCCATCTTCAAAACTTGAAATTCTAGATTATCGAGATATGTCTTATCTCCCATTTTTGGAATATCTTCAAACGCTGATAATAAGAATCCTGATAAGGTATCCTCTTCTTCTGGTATTGCTGTATTGAACAATTGATTTAGACGGTGTAAAGTAATCTTCCCATCACAGATTATCTTATCGTCACTAAAGGCACGTACAACAGAATCATTTTTTAAATCCGTTTCATCTTCTATTTCAAAACCAAGCATGGTTTCTATAATATCTTCATGTGTTAAAATACCTTCAGTTCCTCCGTATTCATCTAGAACAATCGCAAGATGTCTACGTTCTCTACTCATACGTCTTAAAACATCTTCTACATTTTGAAATTCTCTAATAGTAAGAGGTTTAGTATCACTAAAATCTAGAAGTGACTTTTCTGGTGTAACAGACCATTTCAAAAGATATTTAGAGTGAAAAACACCCACAATATCATCTAGGTCTTCATCATAAACAGGATACCTGGTATGCATGTTATTTATAACGGTATCCCTGACGTCCTCCATCTTTTCATCTTTATGGATTGCCATCATTTCTGTTCTTGGTGTTGTCATAACATCCTTAACATTTAATTCCTTAAAATCTAAGATTCCTTTTAACCTCTGTGATTCGGTCGAGGCAAGTGCCCCTTCACTATCTGCAATCTGAACTAGATTCACAATTTCATCACGCGATACTGTCCAGCTTTTTTTTGACCCCTTTGATAGTATCTTCGTTATAAAATCTGTCATTGAATTTAAGATAACAGTCAATGGATAAAAAATGATATTCAAAAATGAAATAATTGGGCGCACCGTATATGACACGCGTTCTGGAAACGCTGCTGCAATAGATTTCGGTATAACTTCTGCACAAATAATTATCGTAATTGTGAGTACAGCTGATGCAAGTGTGACACTCCACCCGTACTGAATTGCCATTGAAGTCACCAAAACCGGTGTGATTAAGTTTGCTATATTATTACCTATTAATATTGTCGTAATAAATTGACTCGGTTTATTTACCAGTTCATAGAGTTTCTCTGCTTTTTTATTTCCCCCTGCTGCTTGTGATTGCAATTTAATTTTATTAACCGCTGTTAAAGCTGTTTCACTTCCTGAGAAGAATAATGACGTTAAGAGCAAAGCAATAACCACAAATATCAATCGTGGTTCCCCCTTGTTTAAGTTATGTATTATACTTATCTTACCATTATAGAGCTTTTGATTGGAATAATAAGGTATAAAAAAACCGAAATCCGATAACGGATTTCGGCTTTCGGTTACTTATTTTATATCGTAACCTTGATTTTCTATTGCTTCTGTCATTTTTGCTCGATCGGTTACTGTATCATCGTAGTTTACTTCAACATTGTTATCTTCTAGGCTTACAGAAGCTTCAGATACACCTTCTAGATTATTCAAAGCACCTTCTACAGAAGCTTTACAGTGTCCACAAGTCATTCCTACTACATCAATTGTTGTTTTAGCCATTATATTCATCCTCCAAATTTTTATTAATTATATATTGTATTTACACTTTAACACGTTTTAAACGTAATGAGTTGGTTACCACACTTACTGAACTGAATGCCATCGCAGCTCCAGCTACCCATGGTGCTAAGAAACCTAGGGCTGCAATTGGAATTCCAAGCGTATTATAAGCAAATGCCCAGAACAAGTTCTGTTTAATATTTTTAATTGTTTCGTGACTCAGATTTACCGCTCTTGGAATTAGTGTTAAATCATCACCAAGTATTGTAAGATCCGCTGCTTCAATGGCAACTTCAGTACCAGTGCCCATGGCAATACCAACATCCGCTAAAGCTAAAGCCGGTGCATCATTGACACCGTCACCAACCATCGCAACGACTCTTCCTGATTCTTGGATACTTCTAATCTTATCCGCTTTTTGGTCAGGCAAGACTTCCGCAATCACATCATCAATACCAACTTCACGTGCAATTGCCTCTGCTGTACGTTGGTTATCTCCAGTTAACATGATGACTTCTAAACCTTGATCATGCATTTCTTTAACAGCTTCTCTAGCTGTGTCTTTAACAGTGTCAAGGACTGCTATAGAACCTTTAAAGACGCCATCAATTGCAATAAGCATTGCTGTCTTACCTTCATGCTCATACTGCTCAATATCACTATCTGCAGTACCGATATTCACTTGGTAGTCTTGCATTAACTTACGCGTACCTACTAGAATTTCTTTACCTTCAATAGTCGCTGTTACACCATGACCGGTAATTGCTTCAAAGTGATCAACATCACTTAAAGTCAGTCCTTTTTCAGTCGCATTGGCAACAATTGCTGTTGCTAATGGGTGTTCAGACCCTTTTTCTGCTGAAGCTAGAAGACGAAGTGTTTCATCATCTCCAGTAAAATCTGTAACTTCAGGTTTACCTTTAGTAACAGTACCTGTTTTGTCTAGAACAACAACATTCACCTTGTGTGTTTTCTCTAAGTGCTCTCCACCCTTATAAAGAATACCGTTTTCAGCACCCTTACCTGTACCTACCATTATAGAAGTCGGTGTTGCAAGTCCTAAAGCACATGGACAAGCAATAACAAGTACTGATATTGCTGCAACAAGTGCAGATTCTAGGTCACCTGATGGTACCAAGAAATACCACACAATAAAGGTCACGATTGCAATACCAATTACGATTGGTACAAAATAACCTGAAATAACGTCAGCCATTCTTTGAATTGGCGCCTTATTACCTTGAGCTTCTTCAACTACTTTGATAATTCCTGCTAAGGCAGTATCTTTCCCAACTTTTGTAACCCTGACTTGAACACTACCATTTTGGTTGATTGTTGCACCGATGATACTGTCCCCAGCTTCTTTTTCAATAGGAATCGATTCACCTGTTAGCATTGATTCATCAACAGAGGTTCTTCCTTTTAATAGTTCTCCGTCTACAGGGAATTTTTCACCTGGTTTAACAATTAACACATCATCCACTTTAACTTGATCTACAGAAACCATCTCTTCTTGACCATCTCTTAATACACGTGCTTCTTTTGCTTGCATGTCTAGTAATTTAGAAATGGCACCTGTCGTTTGTGATTTAGCCCTCGTTTCTAAATACTTACCGAATAGAATCAAAGTGATGATAATTGCGCTGGCTTCAAAATATAAATGTGGGTGTTCGACAGCATCTGTCATCCATAAATAAGTCTCGTAAAGACTGAAACCATATGCAGCTGTCGTCCCCATTACAACAAGGACGTCCATATTAGCCGTAAAGTTTTTTAAATTCTTATAAGCCCCGCGGTAGAATTGCCAACCTAATATAAACTGAACCGGTGTTGCAAAGGCAAGTTGGAACCATGGATTCATAAAGATATCTGGTAAGTTAACACCAAATAGGTGATCTAACATCGTGACAAGTAATGGAGCTGATAGTAACGCCGCAATAATTACTTTCCACTTCATTGTTTTTAACTCTTGGTCTTTATGGGAAACTTTTTCCTCGTTTGAGCGTTTTTGGCTTGCTTCATAACCAAGATTACCAATTTTATCGATTAAGCCTTTCTCGTCAATCATATTAGGATTGTACTCAATCATTGCATTTTCCGTCGTTAAATTGACTGTAGCATTTTCTACACCACTTGTCTTGTTCAGAACTTTTTCAATTCGGCTTGAG
Source organism: Jeotgalicoccus huakuii (assembly GCF_036665975.1). Lineage (NCBI taxonomy): Bacteria > Bacillati > Bacillota > Bacilli > Caryophanales > Staphylococcaceae > Jeotgalicoccus > Jeotgalicoccus huakuii. The sequence goes on from NZ_JAVIYN010000003.1 coordinate 73,923, forward strand.
CATGCTGCACAAGTCATACCCGTAATATCGAGTTCTGCTTGCTCATATCGAACACCATAACCAAGGTCATTAATTTTTTTAGTAATATCTTCTGGCTGAATTTTGTCTTTATCGTATTGAATAGAAGCTTTTTCAGTTGTTAAATTGACTGTCGCATCAACATCATCCATCTTATTAAGCACTTTTTCAATACGATTTGAGCATGCTGCACAGGTCATGCCGGTAATGTTTAAATTTAAGTCATCTTTTTCTGCCAATTCTTTTCCTCCTTTCTACTTACTAAATTGTTTTAGGACTGCCATCAATTCTTCAATTGAGTCGTCCCCTTCTCCTGTATTGATTGCATCTGTTACACAGTGCTTCATATGACGTTCTGTAATTGTTAATCCTGTGTTTTTCAGTGCACTTTGAATTGCTGAAATTTGAACTAAAATATCTATACAATATCGATCTTCTTCAACCATAGATTGAATGCCTCTAACCTGTCCTTCGATACGTTTGAGTCGATTCATAATCTTTGCCTTTTCATCTTCTGGACGTGGTCTTGACATATGTTTTACCGTTTCTTCTGTCATTTTTCCACTCCTTTCTTAAGTTCAATGTTTTATCTTATATCCATACTATATACCCCTATAGGGTATTAGTCAAGTCATAAAACTAGAGACCTAAATTGGTCTCTAGAATAATTAATTATTTAGTCCTAAGCCAAGCGCAACATTAACATGTGCACGGACGCCATCTATGAAGGCATCTTCGTCAATTCCAAATTTAGGATGATGGTGTGGGTAAACATAATCTTTCTCTTCATTATATGTGCCCAGTAATATATATACCCCTGGGAGGTTAGCAGTGAAGGCGCCGAAGTCTTCCCCACCCATCATTTTCTCACTTTCGATCACTCTATCTTGACCAAAAGTCTCATCTAAAATAGTACGCACGCGCGCTGTCTCACTTTCATCATTTAATACTGCTGAATAACCGTAGTTAAATCTATAGTCATATTCTGCACCATAAACTTCACAATTCGCCTTAGCAATCGCTTCAATTTTCTCTTTAGCTAATTCTCTAATATCTGCATCTAAAGAACGAACACTACCACTGATTTCTGCCGTATGAGGAATGACATTCTTCGCTCCTGTACCTGAATTAAAGTTAGTAATTGATATGACTAGATTATCTAATGGGCCAGCCATACGTGAAACAATATCTTGAATTTGAGTCACTATCCTCGAACCGATTACTAAAGGATCAATGGCACCTTCTGGTTGAGAAGCATGACCACCTTGCCCCTGAATAGTCAGTTCAAATGTATCTGAATTTGCAGTGACCGCACCAGATTTAATATGAATCTCACCGATTGGTTTAGTTGTCATTATGTGTTGAGCAAAGACGACATCCAGGTCATCAAACAATCCTGTTTCTACCATTTCAATGGCTCCACCTGGTGGTAATTCTTCAGCATGTTGGAAAATCAAATATATTTCTCCACTAATTTTATCCTTATTTTTAGATAGGACTTCTGCTGCGCCAAGAAGCATCGATGCATGTGAGTCATGTCCACAAGCATGCATTTTCCCATCGATTTCAGATACGAAGTCTAAATCATCACGGTTCTCTTGAATAGGGAGTGCGTCAATATCTGCACGTAAACCAACTTTACGTCCAGGTTTGTCCCCTTTAATAATACCTAAGACACTCGTTTTTGTTGGTCTTTGAATCTCAATACCGTCCATTTCTTTTAGAGCATTTTCAATATAATCACTTGTCCAATACTCTTCAAAAGATAGCTCTGGATGGCGATGCATATCTCTTCTCCACCCAATAACTTTTGGAGCAACTTCTTTAATCATATTTTCTAACATATTATCTCTCCTTAATATAATGAAGAGGATTTGTATAAATCAAAGCCTCTAAATGTTTTATTCTGGTAAGTAAATTGGCCCGTTTGGTCCGACTGGTATTCCGAGTAAATACCAAATTATTATAAAGATTATCCATACTATTAAAAGTGCAATAGAGTATGGCAAGAGGTTGGCAATTACTGTACCCAACTTGATATCTTTTTGGTAACGTTGTGCATACATGATGATTAATGGTAAGAATGGCATCATTGGTGCAATTGGGTTCGTTGTTGAATCCCCAATTCTATACAGCATTTGAGTAAAGGCTGGATCATAACCAAGATACATGAACATCGGCACAAAGACTGGCGCCAAGATTGCCCATTTTGCACTCGCTGATCCAATGAGTAAGTTAATCAATGCCACAATAAGTATGAATCCTATGAATAGAGGAATACCTGTCATGTTGATTGATGTCAGTAAGTCTGACCCATAAATTGCTATGATTGGTCCAAGATTAGACCACTCAAAGTAAGCTAACATCTGCGCAGCAAAGAACACTAGGACAATATACTGCCCCATAGATGCCATAGAGTCTCCTAACATTTTAGCAAATCCTTTAGTTCCATCTAAGTTCTTCATCATGAAACCGTAAACTAAACCAGGTACAAAAAATAGTATAGTAATTAAGAACACCGCTGAATCCATTAGTGGGGATTCTTGTAAAATAGAACCTGTTTCGGGATTTCTTAGTAATCCGTTAGGTAACACTGTTGCAACGATAATAATTACGATAAATGCTAAGGCAGATAAGTTTGCCCATAGTAATGCTTTCTTTTCTTCTTTTGAAATTGGCTCCTCATCCACAGCTGGTCCATCATATTTACCCAGACGTGGGATAGAGATTCTTTTAACAACTACGTAAATCACTGCAAGTAATATAATTGAAGATGCAGCAATGAAATAATAGTTCATTGCGATATTACCAACATATTCTGAGTCAACCAATTTCGCACCTGATTCTGTAAAGCCGGCAGCAAGTGCATCCGTCATACCTAATAAAAAGTTTGCCGAGAAGGCACCATTGGTCGAAGCATAGGCCATAAAAATACCACCGATAGGATTCAAACCAAGCCTAATGAAAATCATCGCTGCGATTGGTGGAAGAATAACTGGTCCTGCATCACCTGCTACGTTAGAAATAATACCCACTAAGATAACCATTGGAATGATTAAAGCATTTGGTGTAATTTCTAGAGAACGCTTCATTAAAGCTTCAAAATAACCTGTTTTCTCTGCTAAACCGATACCAATCATAACAACTAATACCATAGCAAGCGGTGGGAAAGCACCAAAGTTGTTAATAGCCTCTGTAATAATCATGACAATACCGTCACCTGAAAGTAAGTTAACTGCCTCGATAGTCTCTCCATCTGTTGGATTCTTTGCAGATAGACCAAACATTCCTGCAATCCAAGATGCTAATAAAATTAAACCAGCAATAATCATGAAAAGTACGATTGGATCTGGCAACTTATTACCCAGCTTCTCTATTACATCTAAAAATCGTTGTGCAAAGGACTTCTTTTCTTTTTGTTCTGCCAAGTATTTTCACCCTTTCATACTATGTATATCTTTATATAAGAAAGCCCTTTCCAGGGAACTTATAATAAACGATTTTACTATATATTCTCACAAATACAAACAAACCTTTGTAAATTTTTACAAAGGTTTGTGTTAATTTCTTATTTTTCTTTTAAAAATCCGAGTATATTCCACAGAGGTGTCGGTATTGAGAGTTTTTCATTATCTCCCTCAAGAAGCTTAGAATTTACCGGTTCATCATTCTTCACTTTGTTCACAAAATCTGGATTAATCAAATGAGTCTTACCGACACTCATTAAGTCATAACCTGAATTTAGTGCATTTTGTGCATCTTCCTTAGATTTAATACCCCCTGCCCCCATAATAGGGATGGCCTTAAGTGAGCTATTTCTTGCTCTAAGATATTTATCGATTAAAAGCTCTTCATCATCAGTGTCTATAATCGATGTTCTTTGCCAGTTATTAATACTGAAGTGGAAGTAATCGATTGGATATTCGGCGAGAGTATTCAAAAGATACATAGTGTCGTCAAAGTTAATGCCTGGTTCCTCTAGTTCCTCAGGTGAGAAACGATAGCCAATTATAAAATCAGATTTACCATATTCTTCGGCAGTTTCTTTCACTTTTTCAACTACACGTTCGGCAAATGTCGTACGACTTTCTCTACTACCTCCCCATTCATCTTCTCTTCTATTTGAGTGAGGTGAGAAAAATTGCTGTAAGAGATAAGTGTTTGCACCATGAAGCTCAACACCGTCAAATCCAGCTTCCATTGCTCGACGGCTCGCATCAGCAAATAATTCGATTTGTGCTTCAATCTCATCAATTTCTAAAGTTCTTGGTTCTACTGCATTATCTCTAAGCGCTTTGATATTACTTGCAGAAATTGGCTGACGTCCCATATTGAGTTCTGGACTCCCCATTCTTCCTGCATGATAGAGCTGAATGAGTGCCTTAGATCCTTTTTCCTTTATTGCACTTGCAAGTTTTCTTAAGCCTGGAATCTTATCATCAGAATCCGCACCTAAAGCACCTTCAAATGCACGTCCATAATTATCTATAAAAGTACTTTCTACAATCACAGCTGCAGGGCCATCTGCTCTAGTTGCGTAGTACTTAATCAGTTCATCAGTCACTGAACCATCATGAAATGAACATTGTGTCGTCATTGGTGCCATAACTAAACGGTTTTCGAAGGTTTGTCCATTTTTCAAATTAACTGCCTCGAAAATTTGCTTCGTCATATTAATTCCCCTAACTTTTACTAATAAAAAAAGCTTTATAACTCCATTGTACATTTAATATAAAAATATACCATATTACTTTAGTATGATTAATATAATTTATCTTTAATTCTAAATTATCTGATAATATATTGCCTTTTTAATCTAGCCTTGTTACAATGAGAACAATTTTCAAATTATTTAACTTATATTATTTAGGAGGCCCAATTATGACACAGCAATTACAAATTATTAAATCACAAAATTTAAAAGAAAAGCCTGAGGTCGCTGGGATTCCTTTCGGCTCATATTTTACCGATCACATGTTCATTATGGACTACACTGCAGAGATGGGATGGCATAATGCAAGCATCGTCCCATATGCACCATTTGAAATCTCACCTAGTGCACAAGCCCTTCATTACGGACAAACAGTTTTTGAAGGCTTAAAAGCATATAATGTTGACGGAGAAGTAACTTTGTTCCGTCCAGATGAAAACTTTAAACGATTAAATCGGTCTTTAGAACGCATGTCGATGCCAAAAATAGATGAGGAATTTGCCCTAAGTGCTCTTAGAGAATTACTTAAAATCGAACATGATTGGGTACCAGATGGTGAAAACCAAGCCCTATATATTCGCCCTTTTGTTTTTGCAGATGAATCTTACCTTGGAATCCGTCCAGCGAAATCATATAAAATGCTTATTGTACTTTCCCCGGTAGCAGGTTATTACGGCGCACAGCTAAATCCGACAAGTATCTATGTTGAGGATCATTATGTACGTGCCGTACGTGGTGGCGTTGGTGAAGCGAAGTTTGCAGGTAACTATGCTGCGAGTTTGACCGCTCAGCAAAAAGCCAACGACCTTGGTTATGAACAAGTGCTTTGGTTAGATGGTGTGCATCAAGAATACGTTGAAGAAGTAGGCAGTATGAACATTTTCTTCGTTAGAGATGGTCAACTTGTTACACCTGAATTAAACGGTTCAATCCTCCCTGGAATTACTAGAAATTCTCTAATTACGCTTGCTCGTGACTTAGGATATGAAGTTGTTGAAGAACGCATTCATATCAATGATGTTGAAAAAGGTCTAACCGATGGTTCCATTACAGAGGTATTCGGAGCGGGCACAGCAGCTGTTGTCTCTCCAGTGGGTATAATGAATATTCATGGGAAAGATTACCGTGTGAACAATAACGAAATCGGTGAAGTTACACAACAACTTTATGAGAATTTAACAGGTATTCAAACACGCAAACTAGAAGACAAACATGGATGGGTTTTTGAAGTTACTTCCACAGTGAAATAATATATTGACGAAGGTCAGAGCTAGTTTTTTGCTCTGACCTTCTTTTTTGCTTCTTGAAAAAAATAATCGAGCTTATTGATGATTTCTTTTTCATCTTTTGAGCCAACACCAATAAGTACCGTATCAGTTCCGACCCTATTTTCAGTGTAGTCTGCCATGGAAATGATAAGATGTTCTTTTGCTAATTGTCGCAGATCCACCCCTTTCAATTTTGCTACAAAATGCATACCTGTATGATAGCCGCTTAAATCAACTTCAGGATGTTTATTCTTTAAGGATTCTATTATAACTTCCATCTTTTTTCCGTAGAATTTTCTTACTCTATTAATATGTCGAACAAGATATTGTCCTTCTATAAATTTCGCAACAATATGTTGCATCTGCCTAGATACATTACAAGACAGACCTTTGTCATAGTATTTCTCTGCGAGCTCCGGAGGTAAGACCATGACAGCAATACGTAAGGAAGGGTAAATTGATTTAGAGAATGTATTGATATAAATGGTCTTGTTATTTTGGTCTAAACCTTGAAGGGAAGATAATGGTCGGCCAGTGTATCGAAATTCGCTATCGTAATCGTCTTCAATTACATAATTTTCAGTATCACTCAGTAGATTTAGTAGTTGAATTCTCTTGTTTAAAGACATGACGACACCACTTGGAAATTGATGAGATGGTGTAATGTGAACAATTTTATTATTGTATTTTTTTACCGCCTTCAGATCAATACCATCTGTATTAACTCCTGCAGTATTATATGATATTTTCAACCGAGTTAAGACATTCTTAACCACAGGATATGAGGGGTCTTCTAACGTGACTGCAGGGTAATCTAGCAGGTAAAACACCTGTTCAAGTAAGTATTCTGTCGAAGGCCCTATGAAAACCTGGTCATCAGTACACTGTACCCCCCTGTTCACATATAAGTATTCTCTTATGGCTGATTTCAATTCTGCTTCTCCACTCTTATCCCCACTGTTGAGTAGTGACCGATCTTGAAATACATCATTGCTCAATTGTTTAATAACGTCATTTTGAACAATGGAAGTATCCACCTCCCCTAGAGGAAACTCCATTTTATTAAATACTGGCTTTTTAACTGATATGAGTGGTTTGCTCTGTATTTTTAATGCTTCTGTTGGCACGACGTAATGTCCACTTTTTTCCTTAGAAGAGATTAAGTTTTCTTCAACCAGTAGATTATATGCACGTTCCACTGTTGTAATGCTAATCGACACATCTTGACTCAACTGACGTTTACTCGGCAATTTAGCATTCGCATGTAAGCGACCATCTAAAATTTTAGTTTTAATATCTGTATATAACTGTTCGTATAGCGCTACCTTGCTATTCTTTTTTAAGTCGATAAACATAATCTGACCCCTAATTTTTCTTTTAATTTGATACTTATAGAATATCAGATTATGGATTAAACTGATATTAATTTAAAGAAAAGAGGTTGTTTAGATGAACTTAGCAGAGAAATTAAAAGGTGGCGTCATCATGGATGTCGTCAATGCTGAACAAGCAAAAATTGCTGAAGCCGCTGGTGCTGTTGCAGTCATGGCTTTAGAGCGTGTGCCATCAGATATTAGAGCAGAAGGCGGCGTTGCACGTGCTTGCGACCCAAAAATTGTTGAGGAAGTCATTAATGCTGTATCTATACCTGTAATGGCCAAATGTCGTATCGGACACATTGTTGAAGCGAGGGTATTAGAAGCAATGGGTATCGATTACATAGACGAGTCCGAAGTGCTTACGCCTGCAGATGAAGAGTTTCATCTCAAAAAAGATCAGTATAAGGCACCATTTGTTTGTGGGTGTAAAGATTTAGGAGAAGCAGCGAGACGTATAGGCGAAGGGGCATCTATGTTAAGAACAAAAGGTGAACCAGGTACTGGTAATATTGTTGAAGCCGTTCGTCACCTAAGATTAGTGAATCAACAGGTTAAGCAAATTGTAAGTATGAATGATGATGAGCTGATGACTGCATCAAAAGACTTAGGTGCACCGTATCATGTGTTACAACAAATTAAAGCATCAGGGAAATTACCGATAACAAACTTCGCAGCTGGAGGCGTAGCAACACCACAAGATGCAGCTTTAATGATGGAACTCGGTGCAGATGGTGTCTTTGTCGGTTCAGGTATCTTTAAATCAGAGCACCCTGAAAAATATGCCAAAGCAATTGTTCAAGCTGTAGAAAACTACAATGATTACAAAATGATTGGCGAACTATCAAAAGAACTCGGTTCAGCAATGCCTGGTCTTGATGTGCATATTCTTTCGCTAGAAGAACGCATGTCAGATCGCGGTTGGTAAACGTTAGTGTAAAAAACTCGGAGAAAAATTTCTCCGAGCTTTTTACAATTATTTATTCACTCACTTTAAAGCTTACAGTACCTATGCCATCAAATTCTGCTTTGTATTCTCCAACCTCTAGTTTAATAGGTAAGATGAATGTTCCTGATGAGACAAATTGACCTGCCCTTAAAGTTTTACCTTGCGAATTTAGTTTTTCAATTAGCCACAGCACAGCATTAACTGGGTGATCCATGACTTCTGAGCTATCTCCACTTTTAACAACTTCACTATCTAAATACAGTTGCCCTTGGATTTTATCCAGCTCATTATAAGTCGCTTTCCTTCTTTCTCCGATTACAATCGCACCTGAGACTGCACAATCTGCAACAACTTCGTATTTTGAAATGTTAGGAAACCAATCATCATAACGGCCATCAGGAATCTCTATGGCTGGGGCAACATCACATTTTTCTATAATACTTGTTGCATCATCATCAACAGATAAGTCTTCGTTAACATAAAAAACAAGTTCTAATTCTGCGAGTGGCACATTGTAATCTTTTAAAGATAATTCCCTGATTACCTGTCTAGTAGTAAAGGGTCCATAAACTGGCTCATGACTATCAAACAGGTTTTGCGTTTCTGGACTTGTCATAGAAATTTTATAGCCTATAGCACTATCACCTTGCATCTTTAATAGTTCATCCTGAACTTCATAAGCCGCTTCAACAGAGTCGATTTCTATATCTTGCCCCGGTGTTAACATATTTCCACTTACCCTAGCATCATAAAGCTTCTGTACATCTTGCATAGTATCTCTCCTTTTAAAAAACAATTGCCATCATCTTTAAAGGTTTCTCAGATAAATTAACCAACCCATGAGATTGCCCCTTTGTAATGATGCAGCAGTCCCCAGGACCTACTGGTTTGTATTCACCATCCGCATCTTGAAATTCTCCATTCCCACTTATAATATGATAAATTTCACTATCTTCTTGATGTTGATGGTAGCCAATAGAAGCATGTGGTCCGAGAACAATCTCCAGTACTTTATCTATACCCTCAAAATCATTCTTTTGTATATAAGATTTAGAAAAGATACTCCCTTTTCCACCAAATTTATTTTTTATCTCTTTTGTTTCTTCACCTTTAATAATCATTTACTTTCCTCCAAGTAAGTTAGGTAAAAACGTTGAAATGCTTGGTACGAATATAATTAATAACACCATTACTGCGATAATAAAGAACACGTGCAAGATATAGGGCAGTGTATCTTCTATTCCCATCTTTCGGTCCGTTACTGAGGCACCAGCAATTAATGATAGACCAACTGGTGGCGTCACGTTCGCGAGGGCAAAATTTATGATCATCACCATTCCGAAGTGGATTGGATCCAAGCCAAATTCTACAGCAATCGGCATAAAGATTGGTGTTAATAGTACAATTAAAGAGGTGACTTCTGTTAACATACCTAGGAATAATAGTATGACTGATACAACTACTAAAAATATAAGTGGTGACTCTGCAAAGCCTAAGAAAAATCCAGATACTGCTTCAGGGATATGATTAATAGTCAGTACATATGTAAAGACATTCGCCATTGAAATAATCATTAAAATCACTGCTGAAGTAACTGCTGAATCTGCTAATATTGTTTTAAGTTTGTTAAATGATAATTCTTTATATATTAAGGTTAGTATAAAGCCGTACACAACTGCAACAACTGCTGCTTCTGTTGCTGTGGCATAACCTGAGAAGATACTACCTAATATAAAAATTGGTGTTAATAAAGGAAAGAATGCTTGGCGCGTTACCTTCCAAAATTCTTTACTAGTGATCTTATCTTCAGTTCTGTTTCCAAAACCTGCTCTTTTACTCATATACCATACATATGTTGATAGTGCGACTGTTAATATGAGTCCGGGTAGAATTCCTGCTATGAATAAATCACCAATAGAAATATTCGCCGTTATACCGAGTATAACCATGGTGATACTCGGTGGAATGATCAATCCTAAAACGCCTGCTGGTCCAATAATTGACGCTATAAATGAATTAGAGTACTTTTCCTCTTTTAGTCTTGGGACTAAGACGGAACCGACAGCGTAAGTCGTCGCGACGGTGGATCCTGATACTGAGCTGAATAAGGCAGTCGTTAAAACAGTCGTAATACCAGTACCACCTGTTAATTTTCTTGTAAATACATTGGCAAAGGCCATCAAACGACGTGTTAAGCCCCCCTTACCCATGATATTACCAGCAAGAACAAATAACGGTAGTGCTAAGTAAGAAAAGTTATTTACACCTGCAAATGATCGCTGGATTATAATTTCCAAGGGGACATCTGCAATAATTAGCATCGTTAAACCGACAATACCGATTACAAAGCCAATTGGCATACCTAGAAACAGTAAGACAAAGAATAATATCAACATTGAAATAGCTAACATCAAACCGCCTCACTTTCATCTTGAGGTAGCCAGAAATTCTGTATAATGAAATACGTTGAGAGCAAACTACTCACCGGAATTGCTAAGTAGAAAATTGTCATCGGTAATTGCAAGGTTGATGAGGTAAAGTCTAAGGACTGGTAAGAAAAAATAAAACCGTAAACTGTCAGAATTAAAAAGAACAATCCTAGAATAATATTCACAATTAAATATAGATAGGGTCTGATCTTATCATTTGATTTTTTAACAAAGAAATTTACAGCCAGGTGCCCACGTTCATAGACTGCAATACTCGAACCTAAAAATGTCATCCATACAATGAAAAGACGTGATAACTCTTCTGTTCCTGGGAGAGAATAATTAAAGAATCTGGAAACCACTTGAGTTAAAACAATCAGCGCTAAAATCCCAATCACGACTGCACAGGTGACATACAAAACTTTTACAATAAATTTAGCAATCATTGGTCTGCCTCCCATCCAGAATTTTCTCTATAAATGTCCATCATTTCTTGACCAAACACTTCATCTTCCCACTTTTGATAGACGGGCAACATCGCTTCTCTGAACGCTTCTTTGTTCACATCATTATTTACTTCCATACCATTTTCTGCAAGAAAATCGATATGTTCTTGTTCCGTATCATCGTTAGTTACTTGAATGTCTTTTGATACTTTATCAATCTCTTCAATGATAATTTTTTGATCGTTGGAACTAATTTCATTCCAAGATTCATCATCAAAGACAATCATCAATGTGTTATAAAAGTGACCGGTTAAAGAGAGATAATCTTGTACTTCATTAAATCTTGGGGCAACGATATTAGCGAGAGGATTTTCTTGGGCATCTAAAGCGCCTTGTTGAAGCGCCCCATATACTTCACTGAAGGCCATGACTGTCGGAAGTGCACCAACAGTTTCAAATGTATCTACACGAAGTGCTGTTTCAGCGACACGAATATTCATCCCCTTTAAATCCTCCGGTTCAACAATCGGGCCCTCATTGTTCGTCATATGACGAAATCCCCATTCCATGTATCCTGCTGTATGCATATCATATGTTTCGACAATATCTGCTAAATAGTCACCGAACTCGCCTTCGTAGGCAAGTCTCGCTTCTTTTTCACTCGGCCACATATAAGGTAAATCTTCAATGGCTAACCGCATATCCATGGTCTGCATCGAACCCACCATGATCGCTAACCCATTCATTGCACCAACATCAAGCTGTTGGAGCATTTCTGTCTCACTACCAAGCTGTGAGTTCGGATAGATTTCAAACTTAACTCGACCTTCAGTTTGCCTTTCTACCGATTCCCCCATTTCCTCAATCTTCTTAGCTTGTTCGGTATCTTCAGGTAAGGCATGGCCAAACTGCAAAGTTACCGTTTCTTCATCATTACTACATGCACTTAGAAATACAACCAATCCACTTAACACTATTAAAAATATGTATTGCTTCACAAGCAATCCCCCTTATTTATTAATAACTATACATTATTATGAAATTATATACAATTATCAATTCGATTTGCTTTCCGCCTTAAAGGACTCCTATAATAAATGAAAGATATATTTCAGGAGTGATACATATGCCAACAATTAATCCACGCGCCACAGCACTATCAACACCAGGCATCAGAGTTTTTTCTAACCAAGTCCAACAAATGGATGACGGTATTAATCTTACAATCGGACAACCAGACTTCCCAACACCAGATAGTGTGAAAGCTGCTGCAATACAAGCCATTAACGACAACCATACTGGTTATTCATTAAATGCCGGGATGGTTGAGTTACGACAAGCCGTTGCTGAGTTTTTTGAAAATAAATATCAAGCAACCTATTCAGTTGATGAAGTCGTGATTACAAGTGGTGCAAGCGAAGCGCTAGACTCAACACTCCGTACATTACTCGTTGAAGGTGATGAAGTGATTATCACAGCACCAGCCTATCCTGCTTATGAATCATTAATAGAATTAAACGGCGGAGTTGTTCAATACTTAGATGTTTCTGATAGTGACTTCATACCCTCAATAGATAAACTAGAAGCATTAATGACAGATCATACAAAAGCTATTCTTTTAAACTATCCATCCAATCCTACAGGCGCTTCCCTAGATGAAAAAGATATACAAGCCATTGTGAACTTTATTGAGCAAAAAGATGTTTTTTTAATTAGTGATGAAATATATAGTGAGAATGTTTATGAAGGGAAGCATATTTCATTTGGAAGCTTTAATAGTATAAGAGACAAGACGATTATTATTCATGGCGTTTCAAAATCTCACTCGATGACTGGATGGAGAATCGGTTACACCCTATCACCAAAGTATTTAAGTGATGAAATTTTAAAAGTACATTTAAGTAACTCCATCTGCGCTACTGTACCGAGTCAATATGCTGCTATAGAAGCACTGACAGGTGCCATTGATTACCCTAAAGTAATGAACGAAGCTTACCTCAAGCGTCGTGACTATATATGCGAACGACTTAAAGCGATGGGTTGTGACGTCAAAACACCCGGTGGTGCTTTTTATATTTTCCCGAGCATCACACACACTGGAATAGACGACTGGGAATTTGCAGTTAAGCTCTTAGAAAAAGAACATATGGCTGTCGTGCCAGGTTCGGCTTTTTCAGAATACGGTAAAGGACATATTCGCATCTCATTTGCTAGCTCTATGGAAGTTTTAGAAGAAGGTATGGATCGATTAGAGCGATTTATGAATGGATTATAATGTTGTTCATTGACCGGTATTTTGATTTTAAAAGTCAATAAGTTCGCTCATTTACCGGCACAGACCCTACTTTATACAAAAACCCGAGTCTTACAATGACTCGGGTTTTCTACTTTTGAAATTATTTTTTATTAACTTTATCCTGGAATCTTCTGGCAATTTCTTTTCCAATTTCTATTGAACACGTAGCTGCAGGTGAAGGTGCATTTAATACATGAACTGAGTAATCATTTTCCTCAAAGTAAAAATCATCTAATAAGGTACCATCCGGTTTCATCGCTTGGGCTCTCACACCCGCTTCCATTGGTGTAATATCTTCAGCTTTCAACAATGGTATTAATTTTTTAGCAGCTTTTACAAAGGCTTTTTTATTGAATGATCGATAGTACTCACCCACACCCTCTTTGATATTCTTTATCCCCATTCGGTAAAGTCCAGGAAACGTTAAAATCTCTAACGTTTCACTTCTATCAAAACCAACTTTCTTATAAGCCTCTTTTTTTAGTCCAAGCACAGCATTTGGTCCAACATCAACACCACCTGAAATCATATTAGTGAAGTGGACACCTAGAAATGGTAATTCAGGGTTAGGAACAGGATAGATTAAAGTTTTTACATACTTTTCTGTTTCACGGCTTAATTCAAAGTATTCCCCTCTAAATGGAATGATTTTTACATCAGATTTAATACCACTCATTTTTGCTAGTTTATCGCTATAAAGACCAGCACAATTAATAAAATATTTTGCCTTAAAGGATTGGTTTTTAGTGTGTATCACTACATGATTATCCATAGGATCTACCGAAGTCACTTCACTGTTATAAATGACATTCCCACCGTTGTTAATAAATAATTCACCAAATTTTTCAGTCACTTTTTTATAATCCACAATCCCAGTATTTTTTACATGTATACCACCAACAGTGTTCACAAATGGTTCTATTTCTCTCACTTTTTCCGCAGACAGTAATTCCACATCTAAGCCGTTTTCCAATCCTCTTTTATAAAGGTTGTGAAGTCGTTCTAACTCTTCTTCCTCAGTGGCAACAATTACCTTTCCACATTGATTATAGTCGATTTTATGATCACGACAGAAATTCATCATGGAGAGTGAACCATTCCTAGCAAATTCAGCTTTGTAAGACCCCGGTTTATAATAAATACCTGAATGTATGACTCCGCTATTATGCCCTGTTTGGTGTCTAGCTGCTCCTGATTCTTTATCCAAGACAACGATTTTTTTATCTGGCTCTATTAACGACAAATGATAAGCAGTACTCATTCCAATGATTCCCGCTCCTACAATTAATACATCAACATTTCTCATTATACTTCCACCCCACATGATTCTGCGATAACTTCCACTAAGTGCTTGACTTCTATTACGTCACTTAAACCTTCTCTTTCAACGCCTAACTGCATCTGTATATGACAGCCAGGGTTTGAAGTAATAATCAAATTAGGTTCTGTTGCTCTGACATTTTTCATTTTCATATCTAATATTTTCATCGATTCATTATAATGAACAATGTTGTAAATACCGGCTGAACCACAACATAATGACCGTTGTGGCATAGGTAAATATGTTAGCCCGGGAATTTTCTCTATCAGTTTGTCAGGTTCATTAAATACTTTTTGTACATTTTCTAAATGGCAAGATGGTTGATACACTGCATTCTTATTAATTGGGTTGATAAATTCTAAATTCAAAAATGAGAGAATCTGAGATATGTCTCTTACCTTATTAGTAAATGCTAAAGCTCGATTATGCCAGTCTGTACCAGACTTAAATAGTTTATGGTACTCTTTTAAAGTCGCTCCACACCCACCAATTGTATTGACTATATAATCAAAATCATACTTCTCAAAAGCCTCAATGTTTTTCTTTGCAAGCTCTATAGTGTCTTTTGACTCACCTGCATGATGTTGAAGTGCCCCACAACATGTTTGGTTAGGGATGTTAGTGACTTGAACATAATTTTTTTGCATTATTTTTATGGCAAGATCATTAATTCGTGCAAAAAATGAATCCATTATACATCCTTGGAAGAATCCAACCGATACATTGTTTCGTCTAAAAGGATTAATATTACGGTTGATTCGTCGACTCAATATCACGTCAGGCATTGCTTTATTTAACTCATTAAATTTTTGAACTGGTTTTAATAAGTTATAATTTTTAGTTAAGCGCTTGACTCCAGAAATTTGATACATATACAAACCTTTGTTAATCAATCTCAACACATTTTTATTTTTTAAAGCGATTTTAAATGCCAGTGTTCGATTCGTTTTTTCTATCACGCTCTGTTTTTTATTTTCCTTTAAAACCTCAACAGCCGACATCAAAATGTCACCGTACCTAACATTGGTTGGACAAACTGTTTCACACGCCCGGCACCCTAAACAAAGATCTATACCTTCTTTCATATCCCCAATTGTAATTTTACCTTCAGCTGCCATCTTAACGAGATTTATTCTACCTCTTGGAGAGTGCTTTTCTTTTTCAAAAGCTATATATGTCGGACACGCTGGTAAACAGTATCCACACTGCACACAATCGAAAGTCGCTTCATAATCCAATTTTTTCACAAGTTCATTAGTCATTTCGCAACACTAACCTTTTTTCTCCGTCTTCAGGAAATATTTTTCCTGGATTCAATATATTCTTTGGATCCATTGCTTTTTTAATCGCTTTTTGTAATTCTAATCCATCTTGGCCCACTTCTCTTTCGAAAAATGCGCGTTTCATCGTTCCAATTCCATGTTCGCCAGATAATGTACCACCAAGTTCAATAGCATAATCAAAGATTTCTTCAATTGCATCTTCGACCCTACTTACTTCTGACTGGTCCCTCATATTTGTATTAATAGATGGGTGCAAATTACCATCACCCGCGTGACCGAACACGACAATATCTAATTCATATTTATTTTTTAATTCATTAATTTTTTTAAACATGTCAGGTATTTTGCTCAATGGGACTGTAGCATCTTCTGAAATTTTGGTATAGCCACTTGTCACAATAGCGGGTGATACTAGCTTTCTTACTCGCCACAAATTTTCTTCATCTTCTTTACTTTCTGCAATTCTAATATCATTAACCCCAATACTTTCCAATGCTTCTTTAATAACATTGAGTTCTTTCGGTAATACATCCTCGTCACCATCAACTTCTATTAAGATAATAGCTGCCGCATTTCTTGGGAGATTGAGCTTAGCATAGTCTTCAACCTTATTTATTGAATTTTGATCCAGAATTTCCATTTTCGATGGTCGAACACCGGAGGTTAATATTTTTGAAATCGATTGACCTGCAGTATATAAATCATCAAAAATTGCCATTGCGGTTAAGGTATCTTGTGGTTTAGGAATTAATCTTAAAGTCGCTTCTGTAATTATACCCAGCGTTCCCTCTGAACCGATTAATAACTTTGTTAGATCATAGCCTGTAACGTTTTTAACTGTATTACCGCCAGTTCTAATCACTTTACCTTTTGCGGTAACAACTTCTAAACCAATTACATAGTCTTTTGTCACTCCGTACTTTACCCCTCTAGGACCTCCCGCATTTTCTGCGAGATTACCACCAATTGTACAAATTTTAGATGATGACGGATCAGGTGCATACATCAAATTATGTGACTCAGCGAGTTTATGAATATCCTCAGTCTTTACACCAGGACTTACTTTTATCAGTAAATCATCTGGGTATATCTCTAGCTTTTGAGTCCATTGAGAGAAGTCGAGCACAATCCCTCCATGTACTGGTAATGGTCCACCAGACAGGCTTGTTGCTGCTCCTCTAGGATATATTGGGACTTCGTATTCATCTGCCAAAATCACTGTTTCTTTAACTTCTTCTGTACTTAACACTTGTACCACAGCCTCTGGTATATACTGTCCAAAAGAGCCATCATATCCATACGAAATTCTATCGTCTATTTCAAGCAATAATCTCTCAGCAAATATTAAACTTAATCTTTCAATTACCTTTTCATTCATCAAACTTCACCTATATTCTGTCGTCTCCAAGCTTTCTCCTCATATTAAATAAGTGTGTTTCCATATATTTTGCAGCTTTTTCAGGAGATTGATTTTTTATCGCTTCATAAATCAACTCATGTTCGTCGTATACACTTTCTCTTTTCTCGGGCTTTCCAAGATTGAGCTTCAATGAATACTCCAACGCATTTCTATGAACTGTTTGAAGATTATTGAACGTCTGTATCATGTACTCATTCTTTGTTGAAATAACGATTGCCTTGTGAAAGTCGTAGTCCGCTTCCATTCCAATCACATGCTGATTAGTGGTTATTTTCTTAAAATGTTTAAGTGCAGCAGCAATTTCCTTCAAATCTTCTTCCGTCCTTCTTAATGCAGAAAGATGTGCGGACTGAACTTCTAAAACTGTTCTCATCTCTAGTAAATCGAGTAATTCTTTCTTGTTAAAACTCTCATAAGTATAGGCTTTAACTTGATCAGCAACAGAAGTGGTTTTAACGTAGCTACCTTTTCCCTGGCTCGACTCTACATACCCCATAGACACTAATCGACTCAAAGCTTCCCTTACTGGTACACGACTTACCTTGTAAAATTTTGCGAGTTCATTTTCAGAAGGTAGCTTTTCACCGACTTCGTATTCTTTATCTTTTATGCGTTTTTCTAAATCTTCAAATATAATGTCCGAAAGTTTTCCCTTTTTAATTAGGTCCATTACTCGCTTCCACCTTTTTTCTACTTCTCATAAAGTGAATGATCATCACGACAACAAATATGACAATCCCTATTAAATCCAGCATCTGATCTGTTGTTATTAAAAGGAAAGCGACAAGTATCATCAATACCTGCTCAATTATATTTAGGTTAGTTCTGATAAATTTCCCTAACCCAACAGCTAATGCATAAACCCCTATTATTGCAGTTACCAAGACACCAAGAAGTCTTAGGTATTCAATAGGTCCTTCTGAAGTATCTAATAGTATAATCGGATCATAAGCAATAATGAACGGTATGATAAAGCCTGGTAAGGCTAGTCTTAGCGCTGTCCACGATGTTTTCATTGGATCTGCATTAGCAATACCTGCTCCAGTATATGCTGCAAGAGCAACCGGTGGTGTGACATTCGACATTGCTCCAAAGTAGAACACAAAGAAGTGTGCAGCCAATGGCGTTACACCTGCTTGAACAAGAGCTGGCGCTGCAGTTACAGCAACAACGATATACAATGCTGTAGATGGTAACCCAAAGCTAAGAAGGATACATGTGGCCATTACCATGATTAGAATTAAGAATAAGTTACCTCCAGCAATGTCGATAACATTGTAAGCTAACATTGAACCAACGCCACTCATTGATACGACTGCGATAATAATACCGACTGATGCACAGGCAATGGCAACTTGAACAGATCCTCTCGCACCATCACTTAATGCCTCAAAGAATTTTCTTACATTCACTCGATTGTTTTTATCTTTAGTTAAATATGAAGTGATTATTGCCGTAATAATACCTGCAAATCCTGCCATTATCGCTGTTCTCCCTGTTAATAACACAGCGAAAACAACGACGATCGGAATCAATAAGGCACCTCTTTCTAAAAGCACCTTCTTAATCTCAGGAATATTTTCCTTACTAATACCTTTTAGCCCATGTTTTTTCGCTTCAGCATCTACTGCAAAGATTAATGCTAAGTAATAAAGTAAGGCAGGTATGATTCCAGCGATAACGACAACAGTGTAAGGTACACCAAGAAAACCTGCCATTATAAACGCTGCAGCTCCCATGATTGGCGGCATAATCATACCACCAGTAGAAGCTGCAGCCTCGACACCGGCTGCAAATTTAGGTTTTAAACCTATACTTTTCATTAAAGGAATTGTAAAAGCACCTGTTGTTGCAACGTTTGCAACAGCACTACCGTTTAGTGTGCCTGTTAGTGCACTTGTAATTACTGCTACTTGAGCAGGTCCACCTCGACGTTGTCCAGCTATTGCAAGCGCTAGGTCATTGAATAGTTTACTCGCTCCACTTGCGCTTAGGAACGAACCAAACAAGATAAAAAGCACGATATAAGTAGATGCAATTGATAACGTACTTCCGAAAATACCATTAGATGTCATGTAGATTCTGTACAATAAACGTTCTATGCTAAATCCAGAATGTGCAAAATCAATAGGAAAATATGCACCGTAAACTGCGTAAATCATTGCGAGAACACTAATAATTGGAATAAACCAACCAATTGACCTTCTTGTAATTTCAAATAATACTAAAATACATAGGATTGCAAAAATGTAATCTAATGTGTTTGCCTGTGACATACGTTCCACATGTAAATTTGTATAGGTTACAGTAATGTATCCTATAGAAATAATACCTAAGCCAGCTAAAGCTAAGTCAAAATAGGAAAATTTTTGACCTGGCTTCTTTTTATTACTTGGATATATAAAGAAGCCAAGTACAACAATCAGTATCAAGAAAATCGTATTTCTATAAAATTCTTGGATATTCAAGTAGCTTGATGTCAAAAGGACAAATATTGCCAAAGCTATACCAATAATTGCCGCGACTTTAGATGGCCAACCTTCTAACCTTTGCTTACGATATTCGTCAGGGGACATTTCAATAACTTCAACTTCATTCTTATTCATCCGAACCAGCTCCTTCCTCTAATTCCACCGGTCTTAAATGATCCGGAATATCAAGTCCTTGTTCCTCAAAATACCGATAAGCCCCTTCATGTAGTGGCGTGTTTAGTCCATCTAGCGCTGTTTCTACTTTCATTTCTCGAGCAGAGTTGTGTACGCCAATCATAAACTCCTGATTTTCATACAAAATTTTAGTCAAATCATATACAAAATCAGCATCCATATCCGGTGTTGCCACAAGAACGTTTGGTTGAGCAATCGTTTGTATATCCTCTTCTTGTCTCGGGTATGTTCCCGCTTCTATAGTGTATGGATACCAAGCATTTGCGACTTCATTAATCTGATCTAATTGTTCATCTGTCACTTCTAAAATACTTGCTTGTAGGTTACTTGCAAACATATCAGTAATTGCGGATACAGGCGTTCCAGCTGGTAAAGATCCACCATTCAAACGACCATCTCTCATAGAAGAAATTGTATCGTCATAACCAAGGTACTCAGTTCTTATATCTTCTTTAGTCAAACCGATTCCTTCCATCATTGTGACAGTAGACTGTTCTGTCCCACTCGCTTGTGGTCCAACAGAAAATGAAGTTCCCTCAATATCAGAGATATCTCCACTTTCCACTTCGCTATTCATAAGTACAAAGTGCTCAACATTTGGCCATATCATACCTATCGCTCTCAAGTCTTTATATTCGTTACCTTCAAATATTCCAGACCCTTCATAAGCTTGGGTTGAAATTAGATTTTGAAGAATAGACAAATCAGCCTCTCCATTTTTCATTAAATCGATATTCTCAACTGAACCAGCTGACGATTGTCCATTAAATTTAATATTTTGATCACGATAGTGTTCTGTCCAAAGTTGTCCCATCCCCACGCCAATTGGATAATAAGTACCACCTGTTGACGCTGTTGCAATGTTATAAATCTCTTTCTTTTCAAAGTTACATCCAGCTAATACGCTAAGTGACAAGAGCAAAATCATAATAATCGATAAACCTTTCTTCATTTGGTCTATCCCCCTCTAATTAAATGTATACGCTTACACTTGTATTACAATATGACAACCTTACAATATAAATATGTCTAAATCAAGTCTATTTTCTGATAATTTTAATCTTTTTTAGTCGACCCTATTATTTTTTCATCTTCCACTTTAAAATAAAAAATGACTCGGACTAGTATACTTGTCCGAGTCATCTCTTCTATTTTTATTTTCTCTTACGATATACCATCCAGCCAATAAATACAGCAACAATCACTAAGAGTCCAACACCAACCTTAGTTAAAGTTGACATCAGTGCTTCTCTTTCTGCTAAGGCTTCAGCTTCTTCTCTCTCTTTAGCTTCTAAGGCAGCCTGTTCCTCTGCTTTTCTCTTTTCTTCTGCCTGTCTTTCTTCTTCTTCACGTTGTTTTTCCTCTTCAATTTGACGCTTGATTTCCTCATCTTCTTCCCAAGCTTCTTGTAAACTTGCATTCAATGAATCTACGCCACCTTGAGTAATTTCATTGCCCCCAGAAGTATATTCATCATTGTTTACATCTGCAATATAAGTATTCGCATTTTGTAAGGCTCTTGTTAATGATCTGCCCATTTCTTCATCTTCGTACGCAGATTCAACTTCAGAGATTGTAGCTTCGAGTTCTTCAATATCTACATCAGGTGGATCCTGTACACTACCCGTCAGTGCCGACCGTGTGTATGAAGTATACAAGGCTTTACCTTCTGAATCTTTAGCAATGACTTTAAAATCATAGGTTGTGTCTGTATCAAGTCCTTCTATTCTGTAGTTTGGACCTGTCGTTGTACCGACAGATTCATCATTTCTAAACACTTCATATTCAACTGCATCTTCATGTGGATCCCAGTGCATCGTAACAGTATTACCTGTCACTTCCCCAACTGATAAAATGCTATGTGCAAATTTATCGAAGAAGGCGAGTGTTCTTGGTGCTTTTGAAGCCAGTTCACTACGACTTTCATCATTTAGATAATACATTGCAAAGGCTTCTGCAAAGTACTCATCTACATTATTATAGTAATCTTTTTGTGAATTATCACCAAACAGACTATCGAGCTCAGCGTTCTGAACTGCACGAAATTCTTCCGTTTCACTCACTTGAACCCCGACTGTAAATGAGTCAACAACATGGCCATACTCGTGAAGCTCAAGGTTAATGGCAGAATGCCCTTTACCTGGATCACTATAACCAATTCGTGCGATAGATTCATACGCTCCAGCACCGGGAATCGAATCCCATGAGTTAGTATGTCCTCTAGGGACGCTACCCTTTAAGTATTCAAATTCTGGTTGTTCAGTAATCGGTGTATCTGCCAATATAAATATTGCTCCATGATTATTCGTTTCATATAAAATTCGATTCTCTACATGATTCATACGGCTGATCATCTGCCACGCTTCTTGATTCGCCTCTTCAGATGAAGCCCGAATATCAACCATGTTCAATAAGTATGGATTGATTTCTTCTTGCGCTTTAACAAGCGGTGTGATCATCAATAGCATTGCAATAATAATGAAGCTCGCTCTTCTAGTTGCCCTAATCATCTTTTACCACTCCGAACATCTAAAACTCGTAGTTACTTTCCATATCCCATTCATGTATCTCGTAATTTCTTGCACCTAATTTAATGTAAGGATCCTCGTTGACGAGTGATTCAATTTCACTTTCATCTTCACCTCTATATATCACGAGTCCTCCGGAGCCATCAGTAAAGCGTCCGTTCATTAAGATATTACCTGCATTTCTTTGTGTTTCTAAAAATGCCAGATGCTCTGGTCGATGTTGTTTGGATAATGCTTCACTTTTCATTGATAAAAAACGGCAAAATATTTCATATCTATCTCTCCTTACAGGTACTATACACTAAAATAAAATAGACTTGAAACACAAGCCTATTTTAAAGGTTCTATTTTATTTTTAAATAGCTCAGCTACTTCATCTTTAGACAGTTCTTTTGGCTTGTAATCTACCTGTTCGCCATTAATAAACACAGTTGGTACGATTCTTAATCCTCGTTCGTCGAAGTCTTTAAGCACTTCCTCACCACGGTCATACTGTGCTTTTAATTCAGGTAAGCCCAGGTCATTTTCACATTTGTTAATTGTTTCCTTAAAGCTACCTGACCATGAATCTTGTGTCATAAATAGTTCTTTCATTGTATTATACCCTTCGATTGGATCATCATGGTCCACATAATTATTGGCAATAGTACCACGCAATAATTTTGATTTCGTTCTGTCCACATGTTTAAGAACAAGTTTGATATAACCATCATCTGCATAAGGCTTCAATACCTCATCAACAACTTCAAAGAATGTTTGGCAATAAGGGCATCCTAGATTCACAAAAGCTTCAACTTCAACCTTGGCATGGTCTAAGCCTACTGTTAAATATTCAATATCCGCACTATATCTGTTTTTCATGTAAATCCTCCTAGAAAAATTACTTAGTTATTCATACCCTATTGTGATCCATCACAACCTAATAAATTTTAAACTTAATGATTTTCTATATAATCATATGCAAATTGTACCAGTATCGCTGAACCATAAGGCAAAGCTTCTTCATCCACATTAAATTTAGGGTGATGATTGGGGTAGCTCGTATCTTCACTGCCATTCGTACCTAGCCTAAAGAAGACACCTGGAATCTTGTTAGTATAATATGAAAAATCTTCTCCACCCATACTCGGTTTCACTTTAAGCAGTTGATTTTCACCAAGGATTTTATCGATAGAGTGTTGTAAGTCAGGAATTAATGTTGGCTCATTATAAACTGAAGGAATACCATCTGTATAAGTAAATTCATAAGTCCCACCCATGCCTTCGGTAATACCTTTTAAATACTCATCCATCTTTTCTTTAACGAGTGGTCTAAGGTTTGGATTTAATAATCTTACAGTGCCTTCTAAGGTGACCTCTGGCGCAATGACATTTCTCGCAAATCCACCGTTAATCTTCCCTATTGTTAAAACGATGTTTTCTAAAGGGTCAACATTTCTACTGACGACCTGCTGCAATGATGCAATGACTGTCGAAGCAATTGCAATCGGGTCAATGGATAAGTGAGGATGGGCAGCATGCCCGCCTTTGCCAATAATCTTAATATCAAATGAGTCTGCACACGCCGTCGCATAACCTTCTGTAATTGAAGTTTCTCCTGTTTTTACTGTTGGATGCACATGCAGTCCAGCAATCACATCAACAGCGGGATTTTGTAAGGCGCCTTCATTTACCATCACCTCTGCACCACTATAGCCCTCTTCAGCTGGCTGGAACAGCAATTTAATATTCCCCTTCTTCAGCGGATTTTGGCTGAGTATATGAGCAGCACCAAGTAAAATTGCAGTATGTGCGTCATGCCCACACAAATGCCCGACGCCATCGACTGACGATTTATAAGGTAGATTACTTTCTTCTTGTATTGGCAGGGCATCCATATCCGCACGTAAGGCAACTGTCGGACCCTCAGATTCTCCTTTTAAAGTAGCTATTAAACCAGTTTTCGCGATCGGGTACTCGATATCAAAATTTAATTGTTCAAGTTTCTCTTTAACGAATCTAACTGTTTCTACTTCTTCAAATGATAGTTCAGGATACTGGTGTAAATGTCTTCTCCAACAAATAATGTCCTCTTTTAATGCGGCTGCTTTCGATAAAATATCTTCTTGCATATATACACCCCTTCTTCTATTTAATTTAAAGCTAATTGTTTGTCATGAACTTGTCAAATAATTTTCTGAATACTTTTAAAATTATAGGGTATTATAATTTATGCGTTTCAAAATTTCATATTATTTTATATTAATATTTCGATAAATTTCAATAATATATTTCACAATACTATATATAACAGTGTTTTCAAAGCATTTTAAATATGTGAAACTTATCTATTAATATGAAATTAAAAATTCACTATGCTATACTAACCATGTTCTGAGGTCAACTTTTTAATTATAGAAAAGGAGATAGATTATGCTCAGTTTTAAGAACGTTTCAAAAACTTATGGCGGTAACAAGAAAGCCGTCGACAATATTTCACTCGATATTAATGAAGGTGAATTTATTGCCTTTATTGGTACGAGCGGGAGTGGTAAAACAACTGCTCTACGCATGATCAATCGCATGATTGAACCATCAACAGGCACAATCACAATAAATGGTGAGGATATTTCTAAGAAAAACCCTGTTGAACTTCGTCGTAGTATTGGTTATGTCATTCAACAAATTGGACTCTTACCTCATATGACAATCAAAGAAAACATCACCTTAGTACCCAGACTATTAAAATGGTCCGATGAAGATAAAGACAAAAAAGCGAGAGAACTGATCAAACTAGTCGATTTACCAGAAGAGTATCTCGACCGTTATCCTTCCGAACTCTCAGGTGGTCAGCAACAACGTATCGGTGTTGTCAGAGCACTTGCAGCTGAACAAAACATCATCCTGATGGATGAACCCTTCGGCGCCTTAGACCCTATTACGCGTGATACCCTACAAGATTTAGTTAAAGAATTACAGAAAAAATTAGGCAAGACATTTATCTTCGTTACCCATGACATGGATGAAGCGATCAAACTCGCTGACAGAATTGTTATTATGAGTCACGGAAAAATTGTTCAATTTGATACACCTGATGAAATTTTAAGACATCCTGCAAATGACTTCGTTCGTGATTTCATTGGTGAAGGCCGTCTCATCCAAGACCGTCCAAATATGAGAACCGTACAAGATGCCATGATTCAACCAATTAGCATCACTGTAGATAAATCAATCAATGATTGTATAACACTCATGAGAGAAAAGCGCATCGATACAATCCTTGTAACAGACGATCAGAAAAAGTTACTTGGTTTTGTAGATATTGAAGATATTAATGATGGTTACAGAAAAGGTATGGATCTTGTTGACCTTATGAATCGCGACGTTTATCGAATCGGTATAGATTCTAAACTTCAAGATTCTGTTCGTACTATCTTGAAACGTAACATTAGAAATATTCCAGTTATCGATGATAACAACAAGTTAGTCGGACTCATTACCCGTTCAAACTTAGTTGATATCGTGTATGACACGATTTGGGGAGAAAACCAGGAAGATGAAAGTAATCCCTTAGGAGTTGAGCAATCATGATGGATTTTCTTAGTTCCAATGGTAGCGACTTACTTTTCAAAACATGGGAACACCTTTATATTTCTATAATATCTCTAGGAATCGGTATTATCATTGCTGTCCCTATAGGTATGGCTATAGCAAACACTAAACGTTTAGCGGGTTGGATACTCACCTTAGCAGGCGTACTGCAAACCGTCCCAACACTAGCCGTATTGGCACTGATGATTCCATTATTCGGCATTGGACGTGTGCCAGCAATTATTGCACTTAGCGCCTATATCTTATTACCTATTTTAAATAACACCATCATCGGTGTGAGAAATATTGACCCAGACCTTAGAGATGCAGCTAAGAGCATGGGAATGACTAAGGGACAAATAATCAAAGGCCTTGAAATCCCCTTAGCTACACCATTAATTTTAAGTGGTATCCGCCTGTCATCTGTATATGTCATTTCATGGGCAACACTTGCGAGTTATATTGGCGCAGGTGGTTTAGGAGATTATATTTTTAATGGGTTAAATACCTACCAACCAGAATTAATTATCAGTGCAACAATCATGGTGACTGTTATTGCTCTACTAGCAGACTATTGTTTGGCACTTACAGAAAAATGGATCACACCCAAAGGATTAAAAGTATCCAGATAGGAGAGAATATATGACACAGATAAAAAGATTTATAACTGTCATCCTCGTATCTGTTATCTTCTTATCCGGGTGTAGCTTACCTGGTTTAAGTAGCAGTTCGAGCGATGGTATTACAATTACATCATTAAGTACATCTGAATCACAAATCACATCACATATGGTCAGACTTATGATTGAACACTATAGTGATGGAGAGCTTCAACCGACTTTAATCAATAATCTAGGCTCATCAACGATTCAACATAACGCCTTAATTACAGGTGATGCTCAAATTTCTGGAACTAGATACACTGGTACAGATTTAACAGGTGCCTTACAAGAAGAACCTGTCAGCGATCCAGATGAGGCCTTAAAATTAGTACAAGATGGTTTTAAAGATCAGTACAATATGAAATTCTATAATTCCTATGGTTTCGATAACACCTATGCTTTTATGGTGACACAGGAAACCGCTGAAGAATATAATCTCGAGAAAACTTCTGATT
The DNA here is from genome assembly GCF_036665975.1 of Jeotgalicoccus huakuii. NCBI lineage: Bacteria > Bacillati > Bacillota > Bacilli > Caryophanales > Staphylococcaceae > Jeotgalicoccus > Jeotgalicoccus huakuii. The sequence continues at coordinate 101,321 of NZ_JAVIYN010000003.1, forward strand.
TAGCTGAATATGCAGATGAATTCGCAGTAGGTGTGGACAACTCTTGGGTTAACCGTGAAGGCGATGGCTATGATGCATTCCAAGAAGCATATGGATTTGGTTTTTCTGACATGAGTCCGATGCAAATTAGTTTGGTATATGAAGCCCTGTATAGTGGCAGCTTAGATGTCGCTTTAGGTTACACAACCGATGGTCGTATTGCAGCCTATGACTTAGTCGTGTTAGAAGATGATTTACAATTCTTCCCACCTTATGATGCATCACCTTTTGCGACCTATGAAATCATTGAAGAATATCCGGTTATAGACGAGGCACTGATGCGTTTAGAAGGTACGATCACAACTGAAACGATGCAACAATTAAACTACCAAGCAGACGAAGAAGGCACTGAACCTGCTATTGTTGCAGAACAATTTTTAGAAGAACATAACTACTTTGAAGAGGAGGAGAATTAAAATGGATGGTAACTTATTAGTTGAACTATTTGATTACTTTACCAATAACTTCCCTTACTTATTCCGACTCTTCTTAGACCACTTACTTATGAGTGTCTACGGTGTGTTATTTGCTGCGATTGTCGGTGTACCAATTGGTATAATGATTGCGCGTTATTCAAAACTGTCCGGTTTTGTCATCACTTTGGCTAACATTATTCAAACTGTTCCTGCCCTAGCGATGCTTGCAATTTTAATGTTAGTTATGGGCTTAGGAACAAACACCGTCATTATGACCGTCTTTTTATACGCTCTATTACCCATCATAAAAAACACCTATGCTGGCATTAAAGGTGTGGATCATAATATTACTGATGCGGGTAAAAGTATGGGTATGACACGTAATCAAGTCTTAAGATTGATTGAATTACCTTTAGCATTATCGGTTATTATTGGTGGCTTCCGCATTGCCCTCGTTGTGGCAATCGGTGTCGTAGCAATCGGTTCCTTTATTGGAGCTCCTACCCTGACTGACTTAATTATCCGAGGAACTAATGCCACTGATGGTACAGTATACATTTTAGCTGGTGCGATTCCCATTGCATTAATTGCGGTCATTATCGACTTCGGTCTAAGATTTGTCGAGCGCAAACTAGACCCGACTCATAACCCTGATGACAAAGAACCAAAAGCACAATCCATTAACAATTAATTTGTGAGTGGCCCATGTAGGGCTGCTCTTATTTTATAAAGAGAAAGGTCTTGATTAAGTGGCACTAATGCATATCAATTTTTACTCAAAAGTATTAGGTAAACATCATTATTTCAATATAATTTTACCCGAAGCGGATAGTCATTATGACACAGAGGCACAAAACAAATTATTACCCGCTTTAATGATTCTCCATGGTCTTTCAAGCGATTATAATTCATACCTACGCTTTACCAGTATTGAGCGTTATGCAAATGATTATGGTATTGCAATCATTCTCCCTGACGGTGACAATAGTTTTTATACCAACATGAAATACGGCCATAGTTATGAGGATCACATCTTAGAAGTTTGGAATTATGCTCATAGCATCTTCCCACTTTCTCTAGATCGTCATGATAACTTCCTTGCCGGTCACTCTATGGGTGGTTTTGGAGCGATTAAAACAACATTCGAACATCCAGAATTATTCTCAAAAGCATGCTTCATGTCAGCAGCTACAAACCCTGAAAAATTATTAAACTATGAATGGCAAGACTTTCAGATGGCTAACATAATTGGTGATGCATCTACTACGAGAGAAACTGCACTCGATATCACCACTATTATAGAAAAGGGGACTCTTTCAAACAATCTTCCCGAACTTTATATCATGTGTGGTCAAGAAGATGAACTACACAGTGACAATCTGGAATTTGCTGATACACTTCGCTCTAAAGGGGTTAAATTAAAATTTGAAGATGGGCCCGGTAAACATGATTATGCTTATTGGGATCAAGGCATCAAAAAAGCAATTGAATGGATGAGCAAGTAAAAAAAGACTAGAAATAAAATCTAGTCTTTTATATATTCGGTCCATACAACCTTGGTGATTCATCAATTTCCTCACCTGTTAATATTTTATTGATTGTTTTAACCCAACTGTCTGGTGTGAATTCTTGGTCTCTAAGATTTTCTAGTAAGCCAATATTGTCACGGTTATGGTAAAGCACCTCGTTCATCTGAGCAATCGTCCAATCCGGTGCTGGGCGTTCTAATAGCTTAAATTCATCGTTTGTTTTGATTTTACCTTCTCTAAGTACTCTAAAGTACCAACCTGTCCGCCCACTATCTTCTATCTTTTTAGCAAGTTCAATATCGCCATGTCGTCTAGCAGGCTTCCAGCAAGGTCTTCTAGGTTGCGAAACTTGAATGGTAGCCTCACCCAGTTCGTAGATGTCCCCAATGCATACCGATTCCTCATCCATATGCAAGACAGCAATATTTTCTCCATTACCACCAGGTCCAATGTCATCAGTAGCGAGTTCAACACACCATTTTTCGTAGTGACTAACTGCATAAGCAAACAAAGCTTTTTCAGGACCACCATGGTTTTTCTTATCCTGACATTCATCTCCTACTAAACCATTTTTCGATAAAAACACCGCTTCTTTAGTCTCTTCTTTGAATGCACCAGTCTGCCATTCTTGATCCATCTTTTCTTCTGCCTTAGGATTACCAATCGTTTTTACTTTACCGACAAAAAGTTTGTGAACTTTACCATACACTGACATTTCTATCACTCCATTTTAAAGCGGTTTGTTAATCTACCAAGTGACTCAATCTCAACAGTGACAGTGTCACCGTCTTTTATCCAAGGTTTAATTGCTGTTTTATAACCCGAAGCAACACCTTCTGGAGTTCCTGTTAAAATAATATCGCCTGGCTCTAAAGTCATAAACTGGGAAATATAACTAACTAAACTTCTACTTTTAAATATCATATCATTTGTATTAGAGTCTTGACGCAACTCACCATTGACATAAGTCTTAATACGTAATTTATGAGGTTCTCCGAGTTCTTCTAAGGTGACAATGTATGGTCCAACGGGACAGAAACCATCATAGGTCTTACCTGTTAGCCATTGGCTCGTTCTAAATTGTGATGTTCTCTCCGATACATCATTCGCATTTGTATAACCAAAAATATAGTCCATAGCGTCTTCTCTACTGACACTTTTAGCTGTCTTCCCGATTATAATCGCTAACTCACCTTCATAATCCATTGCAGTCACACCTTGCGGAATATTTATAGTACTATTATGCGCAGTGAGTGCGTTGTTAAACTTAGAAAATAGTATCGGATGTTTGGGAATATCAATTTGCATTTCCTCAGCGTGGCGTTTGTAATTTACCCCAACACAAATGATTTCTCCTGGATTAGGAACAGCTGGTCCAAGAGTGAGACTGTCATACTCTAGAAAATCCACACCTTCACCTTCAATATAAAAATCAATCAGTGCTTCAGCCTTTCCTTGATGGTTCATAACCTCTTGAATCGAACTAAAGTCTTCAGAGATGTCGAGTACACCTTTAGAAGTAAGTACCCCTGTACGACAATCTCCTGAATCTGAATCTATAAAAGTTAGTAATTTCATATTATTACCCCATTCCTAGTTACCTCATTCTATCATAACCTTTATTTTGCTGGTCTAAAAGTAGAGGAGATTTTTACAGTATTAGAATGATACAATATTAATATGTATTAATAGGAGGATTTTAATGAGTGTATATGTAGCAGAAACAGAAATTCAAATTTTGTATGCAGATACTGATATGATGGGCGTCATCTATCATGGTTCATATATCAAATGGCTAGAACTCGGGCGTCGCAAACTAATCGAAGACATCGGTTATGATTATTTAGCGATGGAGAGAGAAGGATATTTAGCCCCAGTACACAATGTCAATATTACCTATGCCAAACCACTAAAATACAGTGATCGTGCCTTTGTCCGCACCTGGGTAGAAGAAAATACAGGTATGCGGACCATCTACGGTTTTGAAATTGTCAACGGAGATGGTGAAGTTTGTACTCACGGTACAACGACCCTACTTGTAGTAAAAAAAGTTGATGGAGAATTCAAGCCAGTCGTCTTCAAGCGCGTTTTCCCAGAATGGTACGCTAAATACGAAGAAATCAAAAAGAAATAGCCTCTGTCCGCTAATGGTGTCGGCAGGTGAGAGCCCTCACCTGTCGTGTTTTGTTTTTTGGTGGACAATGTCGTTTGACATCTACCCGATTAACGCATTTACTGGACAATGTCCTTTGACATCTACCCGATTAACGCATTTACTGGACAATGTCGTTTGACATCTACCCGATTAACGCCTTTTCTGGACAATGTCGTTTGACATCTACCGGATTCCTGCGTATAGTTCAATTATTCTTTTATATGCCTATCCTTGAATCTGCGACTATCTAATAAACTCTTATTTACTTGGTGAAATTCATCAAAGGATAGTTCGTAATATGAATTTTTAGCATTACCAATCTTAGTCCCGTATTTGTTTAGCATTCTATAAATTGTTCGCAAACTCACTTGGCCATCTAACAGATTATAAATATTACGCTTTGTAATCTTCTTGTCTCTAAACAATGCCTTATAATCACAACACGCTCTTAAAACTTGGGATTCTTTAGTTTCCAAATAGCCACACCTTACACATTTAAAATGAAAATGTCTGTCCTCCAATTCGAAACTATAACAATTCCCACAATATGCACCTTTTCTCAAACGCTCAAAAATCGCACTTCTATTGAAGAACGGATCTTCAACAATGTGACGTTCAATTAATTTCGCCACTGTCTCAGCCTGACTACTTGCGTACAAATTCTTAAAACCATAAAAATAATCTTTTAACTCTGAACGCATCACAACTAACTGACGTAACTTCTGATTGTCGGTACTTAACCTAAATTCCACATTCGGAAAAACTAACCGACTTTTGACCTCTATATCCAACCGACCATGAGACAATAATCTTATTAATTTCCCTTCCGCCCGCTTCACCTGCACCATCGCATCATCTGGAAGTCGCTTACCATTCACAGTCCACTCCTCATTTTCAAATCGATAAAGACCCGAAAAGTTTTTAATCTCATTCAATACTATTTCCTCATCGCTCAAAATCAAAGTGTCATACTGAGCGACACTATCCCCAATTTTCAAATAGATATCCCGAAATACCAGTACTGAACTATGCCCTACGTCATCAAAAATTCTATCGAAAAGTACTTCTCCTTCGTAACCTCGTTTTAAAGTTTTTAGTTTCCTAGCATCATTTGACGTCAAAATGGACCGACGTTCTAGTGCTAATAAATATAATAGTTCTCTACTCATTTTCCTCGTTGTTAAAATCATCTATTAACCTCCTATATATGCCTTCACCCTATATATAGGAATTTCACGTCACTTATATTTTTTTCGGACAAGTTAATAAATAAACTTAAAACAAAAAAAGACCCTAAGGTCTTTTTAAATTTCTATAATTTCTAAGGCATCGCGTATCTCATGAACAATATCTTTTGTCCGCCATTCTCTACGGTATCCAAGGCATGCACAAATATATTTAACGCCACCTTCAATAACTTGGTGTCGAAAGTGGATATGCCCCATAACGCTGTATTCAATATCATAGTCCTCATAAAATGTGTCAAAGTCTGACGTACCAATAAAGGCATTGTAGTAATCAAATAAGCGGTTTGGCATGGGAACTCTAAATGCTTTATGAGTTGCGACATGGGTCATTAAAATAATTTTTTTATCCTTTACCATTTCCAAATCATGTGCAGCTTTTTCTGCAAGTTTTAAAGAAACTTCCGGATCGCTTTTTCCCCAGTCTACACGTACTAAATCTTGCCATGTTCCACCGTAATAACTGCGTTCTTCTAGACGTGATTTAGAAAAGCGGTCACTTGCATAAGTATAGTCATACCAAGCAGCATTCATAACGATTGCCCAACCATTACCTAAATCTACAGGCTCGCCTTCTTTATAATACTTCGTGCTTTTGAAGAATTGATGAATCTCATTTGTCGTCTTATCATCTCCGGATTGATTCCAAAAGTCATGGTTGCCTGGTACAAAGTAAATCACAATGCCGGTCATTTGCTCCAGTGCCTGCATGAAACGATAAGACCGCATATGATCGTTCGAAATATCGCCCGCTATCAACAACACATCGAGTGATTGACGATTCACCTCATTTGACAAGGTTAAGGTAAAATCCTTCTGTTGTAGGTTTTCATCATTGTATCGATCAATATGCAAATCAGAAATCACACCAATTTTCATACTTCTTTTCGCTCCTATAATATGTCGAATTATATATATTATATATGATACCCTTACAAAATTTTAATAATTCGCATCAAGAAAAAAAGCCACCGGTTTTTACCGGCGGCCGATATTCAAATATTCTATTCACCTTCGTCATCTGATTCAGTATCTTCTGACTCTGTATCTTCTGATTCTGTGCCTTCAGTCTCTGTTTCAGTTCCTTCTGTACCAGATTCTTCTGTTTCTGTACCTTCCTCTGTACCTTCTTCTTCAGAACCGCCTCCGCATGCAGCAAGTGCCAATACGCCTACTAATGATGTAACAGTTAAGAGTTTCTTCATAATTAATTCCCTCTCCTTAAAGTAGTATAGGTTTTCAGACTGAATCGTGATGTTAGTCCTACCTTACCCCAAAGAAATTATGGAATACACATGTTTTACAGACCCTTAACATTTTAGAAAACTTATTATTATGAATAATTAATTTCCTAGTCATTTCTCGCCTTGTAAAACATCCCAATTAGATTTATTTTCACACATCTCCCAAAACATATACTCGTACTTACTTGTCTTCACCACAATTTCTTCTAAAACAAGCAGTTCGCGCTCAGGTTTACCCTCTGCTAGACGATTCATCAGCTTCATTGCAGTATTATTTAATGCAGTAAACTCTGTGTCTGAATACATATCCACCCATTCTTTATATGGATTATTCTCATGGTTATAATTATTCTTTAAGTGATTTCCTATAAAGTTATAAGACCATGCACAAGTCAATAAGCATGCAGCTACAACAGCTGCATCACCACGCTGTGCGTGATTCAACATGTATGAGGTATATGCTGTATTTTCACTAGCCGCCTCAGTTTCTAATAGCGCATCCTCTGAAATTCCAAATCGTTTTGAAAAACTTCTATGAAGCTCCATCTCGCCGAACAACGTACCATGTAACAACTCAGCAAATAAATTCATTGTATCTAAATCCGGTGCCTTCTCTGCACCAATCGCCATTAACCGTGCATATTCGACTAAATACACATAATCCTGTTTTAACCAATGCTGAAACTTATCAATTTCAAGAGATCCATCCCCCAAGCCCATCACAAAAGGATGATTTAAATACGACTTCCAAATTCCTTCTACACGTGTCCATAATCGATCTGTAAACATATCGATTCCTCCTTTTGACTAAACAAGATAAAAACCCGAACCTTATGAGAGGTCCGGGCCTATAAATACCATGTTGCCAAAGTTTATCGACACAGACTTCCCTAACGCAGGTCCTAACCTACAGGTTCAAAGGGTCGAATTTCATCTCTCAGCACATCAGTGCACCCCTAGTCTTATTATTTGATTTAAGGATGGTCTTAAAGGCAAAACTTTGCATCCAGAAGTTTTTGAGGAAAATCCTCCATCAAAAGAGATAATAATCACTATGATTTCCATCATTCGTGTCCGTATTCTTAAATCGTAAAAGATAAGTAAGTCGTAAAAAGTAATCCATCAATTTTTCGATTAGGAATCGGTCTCTTTTTACCAATAAAACTTATATCGTCTTCAAAGTGACTTCAATCGTTTCGCTACTGTTAAATTTATCAATTAGCATGGATTTCTTATGCACACTTTTCTCTAGTGATTCTAGGTAATCTCTAACTGCGTCCTCATTAACAATACCTTCTTCAACAATACCGACACCAGAAATCGTCTTTACACGTTCTCTGCCGTAACCAAAGTTTATATTTGATGAAATATTATTGATGATATCACGTTCAATCTTCAATGATTCCAAAGTCGCTGATGCTGTCATTACATGGCCATCCACTGATAATTCGCCTGTTGTATTTTTCAAATGGATTGCTGTTTTCAAAGTGATTAAGTCTGTCTTTAAATCCTTAATTTTCTCTAAGGTCTCATTTACTTTAACGACCTTATCATCGTTATCAATCTTCTCATTATTCACCGCGATCGGCACCCGAAATTCTGTACTGAACTTCTCGTATTCTTTAGTAATTTGATTTCTTAAATTGCTTACATTAAATATGGCTTCTTGTAAAGTGAGCGTTGTCATATTAACCTCCATTGTCCATGCTTAGTTATTAGACTACCCATAAGCTAGAAGTAATGCAAATAAGTAACCATAAAAAAGACCAACTCAATTTTGAGTTGGTATAAGACAGCCGACAACGAGAATCGAACTCGTATTGCAGCCTTACCATGGCTGTGTTCTACCATTAAACTATGTCGGCAAATATTCAATACATTTTACTATAGTATAAACAAATCAATATTTCCAGTCTTTTTGATTAACAACATACACTATATTGAATGATTTGAATCAAATTTTAGTCCTCAATGAATTTCGCAACCAATGTGCCAATTAACATCGCCCATATGGGTGCACTAATATAAAAATAAGTCACTCCAGACGCTGCGATAATAAATGTAAAAATAACGCTCATCGTATATTTCGGATTTGAGAAACTACGTCTTAAGGTTGAAGCAAATACACCGATTAAGACAAAGCCGGTTAAAATCGCCATTAATGACGCCGGTAAATCAAACATTAATGGTACGAGTGCCCAGGCAAATATCGCAAATATAATCATAATGATGCTAGAAATGACTGAAGCGACATAGCGAGTCGACTTTTCACCAGACGCATGGTCCGATGCAATCGTTGTCATCATGCCCCCGACATTTGCAGATTGACCTCCAAAAATTGTTGCCCCGAGTGAAGCAATTCCACTTACTGTTAATATGTTATTAATGGGTACCTTATAGCCATTGCTCTCCAGAGCCCCGATTGCAGGTGTTGCATCATTTGATAATATTAACAAGGTTAACGGTAATGTGATTGATATGATTGCTGAAATAGAGAACTCTGGTGTCGTAAAGGTCGGCGCTACAGGTGTCGTACCTATTGCCGAAAAATCAAAGTTGTTTAAAACAAAATACATAATAACAGCTGTAAATACACCAGCCAGCATTGGTGGAATTCTTAAATCCCATTTACGGAAAATAAAAAACGCGACAATTGCAGTTATTCCAATGATTGGCATATCGACTGTAGCAGGAATAAGACCGAATACATATGACGAGATAATCCCCGCCAACATCGCAGCAATAATCTCCCTCGGAATCCAACTCATTACCTTTTTAAATATCCCAGACAGACCAAACGCCATTATTATAAGTGCCGTAATAATATAGCTCCCGACAAGTTCTTCAAAAGTAAAATACGGTGTCACTGTAACTAAAAATGCAACACCGGTTAAAGAATGTGCCCCGACTATTGGCATGCGGTAATATATAGACATAATCATACCGAGTAAGGCACCAAAAAAATGTACGCCATAGAACCAAGTAATCGTTTGCTCATGACTAAACATCCCGGCATTTGCTGCCTCAATAACCATGACAGGCGGACCGATAATACCTAACATCCCTGTCATCAAACCACCCGATATATTGTCTCGGTTTATATCATTTAGAAAAGCCGATTTATGTATTGTATATTTCATAAGAAAGACTCCTGTCTGTTAATACCATAATGCTAACACTACTACATGTTTTGTCTAGATACATTAAAAATTTGAATATAATCTAATTTATATTATATAACTGTATTAACTTACGTATGTATAATAAAAATTATTAAATTTCCATTTTTCTCATAAAATAGACAAAAATATAATTACTCAATTTGTTAAAATATAAAAATGAGTTTACGAGATTTATTGGAGGTTAAATTATGATTGATTTATTATCGCATTCTATGAAAAGAAAATTTGAATTACTTCATCTATTGGAAAGTTCTGATGAGTACGTTCATATACAGACAATTGCTTGGGAGCTAGATTGCTCTATAAGAACAGCTCAAGAAGAGATTGATGAGCTAATAGATTCGGAGTTAAAAGACTGCTTTACAATAGAAAATCGTGGCAAAGAATTTATGCTGATTTTTAACCCAGGCATCACAATAGATATCATTACACAATATGTCATGAAAGAAAGTATTCATTTCCAAATTATTGAACGCACGTTATATGATGATAATTTAACTGTAGAAGCTTTAGCTCAAGACCTTCACATCTCTATACCGACGATTTATCGACATATCAACACAATAAATGAGTCCTTACAAAAACATGCTGATATATCGTTCACCTCCAGCCCATGTCGCCTTCATAGTGATGAAAGCAACATTAGAAGCTTCTATATTCAGTACTTTTCAGAACGATATCCGGTTGAAAAATGGCCTTTTAAAGATATTGATGAAGAGAGTTTAAACCAATTTTTAGAAATGTTTGAACCATCATTTTCAGAGAAACTGAACTTCTCTTCTATGAGAGAGATCAAAATCGCTATTGCGATTTCTTATATCAGATATAAAAATGAGAATTATGCAGAAAACAAACATTCTTTTTTTGGTGACTTTTACCGAAAAATAGATAATAAAGAGAGAGTGGATGAACTTCATACAAAAATGTTTGGTTATCCATTTGATATCGACATGTCAGAAGACATAGCGAGTTATTTCTTAACTAAACACCATTACCAAAGCTATCAAGATTTAATACAAGCTGCCAACACCTACGATTATGTTGGTAAATCTGTACTTCAATTAACGAGTGTTATCAATAAATTGGCAGATAAATACAAAATGCCAATAGACAACTTTGAAACCCTAGTGTTAGATATGCATAATGCAGCCCAAAAAGGGGTGCGTTCACTCAAAGCCAGACAGATTTTATCTACTCAGAAATCAATGTTTGTCAGCACATTTCAATCAATCGCTCCTAATATGTATGAAGATATTGAGAATTCGCTGAAGCAATACAATAAAATTATGAGCCTTAATCTTTCTGACACAGTTCTACACCATTTGATGTATATATTAATTACACATTGGAATGACTTGTTACTGAATATCTATACTCATATGAAACAACCGGTAGTGAAACTTGTCAGTGCCAATGATCAGTACCATGCAAAAATTATCCAACAAAAACTTAAGTTTGATTTTGACAGACAAATTGACGTCGATATTGTTGATCAGTATTTGTTGAAGGATATCTTAGAGTCAGATGAAGCAGACATTATCGTGACGAACTTTTCAATTCAACAACCTGTAGATAAGCATGTCATTGCAGTGAGTGACTTACCTACAGCAAAAGATATGCAAGTGATCACAAAGGCGATTTATGAAGTTCAGCATGAATCGACGAAGTATTTGTAGGGAAAACAAATAACCAGCTGCAGATTTAACACGCAGCTGGTTATTTTTCATGAATCCTTCACATTGTAAATCTATAAAGTAACTAGCAACTTACTAAGTAATGCTGCTCTATTCGGGACTTCACTTGCGATAATATGCTCATTCTTCGCATGAATACCTTCACCGACTGCACCTAGTCCATCGAGTGTGGGTATCCCCAGATTGGCCGTGAAGTTACCATCACTCCCACCACCGACATAGGCTTGTTTTAATTCACCTAAATCTAGATCTTCAGCAACATCTTGGGCAATTTCAAATAACTCTTCTGTTTTCTCATTTTTATTCATTGGTGGTCTATTAATACCACCAGTCACTTTAAGTTTTATACCTTCTTCATACGGTTGTATGTTTTTAATATATCGATCTATTCTTAATTGCTCTTCTTCATTTTTCACCCTGACATTCACTCCAAATTTTGCAAAGTCAGGTACTACATTTAACTTCCCACCACCTTTAATTGAACCTACATTAATTGTCGTACCAATTTTATAATCTGTTAGGTTTTCTAAATCAACAATATGTCTAGCCGCTTCTTTAATTGCATTGATTCCATCTTGATGATTATTACCAGAATGCGCCTTTCTACCTCTAACCTCTACATAATATCTAGACGAACCTTTACGTCCTGTTTTCAAGGCTCCGGTATCAGCAACAGGAGGTTCTGTAACAAGTACATAATCACTATCCACTGCCGCTGCTTCAATAATTTTCTTAGAAGAAGGACTACCAATCTCTTCGTCACTTGTACACAAGAATACAATCTTATTATCAGTGTCTAAGCCCAAGTCTTTGATTGCTTTAATTGCCCAAATTGCTTGAACTAAGCCACCTTTCATATCAAGTATCCCTGGTCCATACAATTTATCTCCTTCAATTTTTACCTGTAAATCCCCTTCATCCCACACTGTGTCAAAGTGAGATAATATCAGTACTGTACTATCTCCTTCACCATATTCAAATCTAAGATGATTTCCATAATCATCGTTTTCAATGACTGCAGCAGTGTATCCAAAATATCTATTGAACAATTTTTGAATTCTATCTGCACATAAATCAACCAAATCCGCATCATTAGATGGTGAGTCTCTTTCCACAATATACCTAATGTCACTAATAATATGCTCTTGATTGTCTTCCATGTATTTTAAGACTTTATCCATTTAATTACCCCTTTAGAATGGTCCATAGTTCACTAATACTGCAACTGCAACTGTTATGACACCTACTACTGTCCACATCAACACCAGTGGCCAAACAAATTTAAACCAACTCACAAATGAAACTTTACCGACTGCTAATACTGCCATCAGGACTCCAGATGTTGGTGTAATAATGTTTGTGATTCCATCACCTAATTTGAAAGCAATAACACCCGTTTGACGTGTAATATCTAACATATCTACAAGCGGTACTATGAACGGCATTACAATTGCTGCTTGCCCTGTACCTGATGTAATTATCAAGTTAAATAAGAAGTTGAAGAAGAATAATGTGATTGCACCGAGCATTGGTGGTAGAGTATTCAATGGCTCGAACGCGTAGTTAACGATTGTATCTAGGACTGCCCCTTCTTCTAAAACAAGTACAATCGAACGCGCTAAACCAATAACTAAAGCACCATATACCATGCCTTGGGCACCTTTGATGAACACACTAACGAATTCATTTGGGTTAATCTTCGCTATTACAGCTACAACGATTGCTGCAAGTAAGAAGATTGCTGCAAGTTCGTTAACAGTCCATTCAAACTGGAACACACCGTATAGGAAAACGCCAAGGAATGCGAAGAATACAACTAAAACAAGCTTGTGTCTGTTGGTAAACTTACCAATCTTAGGACTAGAATCCTCTAACTCATCCACATCTTCAAACTCAGTCATTTTTTTAGATGGATCTTTGGATATCTTTCTAACGTATAAACATATGTAGACGATTGTAATTAATAGTAGGACCACAAAAGCTGAGAACCTTAGCCAAGCACCAGAGAATAACGGTAATTCCGCTATGCTTTGAGCTAAACCAGTAATAACAGGGTCAAATGTTCCCGTTGCTACCCCAGTGTATTGCCCAAGATACACCATTGCCACACCAACAAGAGGATCTAGATTTAAACCTTTAGCTAAGATAATTCCGATTGGAATAAAAGCAATAATTGCGTTACCACTGATACCTGCCATATCCATGAAAGCAAAAATCAAGATGAATAGAATAACTAACGGATACTTCCGACCATTAGTCTTTTCAATTAAAGAGTTGATACCAGAATTGATAGCTCCAGTGTGTTCTAGAACAGCAACCACCCCACCAATAATGAGTACCATGAAAATTAAATCCGCACTTTCTATTAAACCATTTTGTATAGCTAAGAAAATGTCGAGCACGCTGACAGGACTCTGTTCACTCGCTTGATAAGTTCCCTCAATAACAATCTCTCGACCGTCCATCTCTTCACGATCAAACTGACCAGATGGTACTAGATAAGTCGCAATCGATGCGATGATTAAAATCCCGAAAATGATGACAAACGCATCAGGTACACCAAATCGTTGTTTCTTTTTACCTTCTCCCATATTCACCCTCCATTTTCTGAAAATTATGATATAAAGATATCGTAGCATAACAATTGAAGAAAATATTGTGATTTTAAACTCTCAGTTAAATTGTTGGTTTACATAACAGTCCAACCCGCATCAATTTTAATTGTTTCGCCTGTCACATACTTAGATAGATCTGAAGACAAATATAAGACTCCACCTACTATGTCTGATGGTTTAGGTAAATCATCAAACAATATTCTACGGTAAACATCTTTCTTAAACGCTTCGTCTTCAAACATATTTTCAGTAAGTTTTGTTTCTACAAAAGTTGGAGCAATTGCATTTACATTAATATTATACTTAGCCCATTCTACTGCTAATGCCTTTGTTAGCTGTAAGACTCCACCTTTACTTGATCCGTATGCAGCTCGTTTAACATATCCTATAAAGGACATCTGAGAAGCCAAATTTATGATTTTCCCTCCGCCGTTTTCTTTCATTATTTCGCCTACTGCTTGAGACATGAAGAACATCGCTTTCAAGTTAGTGTCTAATACTTTATCCCAATCTTCCTCAGTCACATCAAAAGCATCTTTGGTAATATTGATTCCAGCACTATTTATTAATACATCTATTTTGTTATATTTAGTATAAATATTTTCAACTTTATTTCTCATTTCTTCTATATTACTAATATCTAATTGGATAATTGAACTTTCTTCACCGTTTTTATCTAACAGTGATTTTGTTTTTTCTAAACTGTCCATATTTCTACCTATTGCGATCACTTTAGAACCCAACTTTGAGAATTCCAATGCTATTTCCCTACCAATACCACTATTACCACCAGTAACAACAACAACTTTCCCTTCCATTTCCGAGAAATACACATTTATCTCCTCACTTTAAAATATAAAAATACAGGCTATTGAAATACAGTATTTCAATAGCCTAGTTAATATTATTTATTTCCATATTTCCTTACGCGTAATAGACCTTGCTCTGCATGACCTGCAAAGTTTTCTAACTGACAAAGTCGTGCAGCATACTCTCCTATTTTAACGCTCTTCTCATCAGAAGTTATTCTTTGATAAGTAACATTCTTAATAAATTTACCTACCCATAATCCACCAGTGTATTTAGCAGCTTGTTTTGTTGGTAGAGTGTGATTAGTTCCAATTGCTTTATCTCCATATGCGACATTTGTTCTTGGACCAACAAATAATGCTCCATAATTGGTCATGTTTTCTAAGAAGAAGTCCTCATCTTTGGTTAAAATTTCTACATGTTCATAAGCTAAATCATCAGCTACTGCTAATGCTTCCTCATTGTTTTCTACTAAGATGATTTGTCCGTATTCTTCCCAAGATTGTCTAGCAATTTCTCCAGTAGGTAAAATATCAAGTTGTCTAACAATTTCTTCAACAGTTAAATCAGCAATTTTCTTGGATGTTGTAATGAGTACTCCTGGTGAAGTTGGTCCATGCTCCATTTGACCAATTAAGTCTGTTGCGATCATCTCAGGATCACTTGTTTCATCGGCAATTACCATTACTTCAGTTGGACCGGCTAACAAATCTATTCCTACTTTACCAAATAATTGTCTTTTTGCTTCAGCAACAAAAGCATTACCAGGTCCAACTATCATATCTACACTTTCTATTGTATCTGTACCAATAGCCATTGCACCCATTGCTTGAATGCCACCTAGAATATATATCTCATCTGCTCCTGCCTGATGCATAGCATAAACTGTTTCTTTTGGAATCTCTCCATTAATTGGTGGCGTACATGCTATTACTCGTTCTACTCCAGCAACTTTTGCTGTTAACACACTCATATGCGCACTAGCAACCATTGGGTATCGACCACCTGGAATATAGCAACCCACACTATTGACCGGGATATTTTTATGTCCCAGTATGATACCGGGTTCCATCTCTACTTCAATGTCACTTAAAGAATCCTTTTGTGCCTTAGCAAACTTTTTAATATTTGCTTGAGCAAATGCAATATCAGATTTTGTTTGTTCATCAATTTGATCTATGACTTCCTGTATTTGTTCATCACTTAATTTGAAATTTTCAGGTGACCATTTATCGAATTTCTCAGAGAGTTCCCTTACTGCTTTATCCCCTTCTTTTTCGATATTTTTCAGTGTTTCACTAACAATAGCAGATACTTTCTCATCTGCACTTTTTATGTCCGCAGCTGATTTTCCTTGTTTTAATATTTCCATTTTAATTTCCCCTTTATATGTTATTTACTTCTTCCATTAAGTGCATTTTCATATATAGTTCGAATCTCATTCTCTTTTAGTTCAAGTGGGCTACGCACTAAAAGTCGAGTCTGTTTTAATGCATTTTCTGTGAGTAAATCAATATCATCATTAGAAATATCATAGAATTGTAGATTTTTAGGAAGACCAACTTCACCTACAAGATCAAAAATTTTGTCCGTAATCTCTTTTGAAATTTCCATGTTGTTTTTACCAGAAGTTTTAATAGAAAATATTGAAGCTAAGTTTGCTAGTTTATTACTACATGCCTTGATAATTTCATCGTAAACATATGGTAATAAGACAGCATTCGATTCACCATGTGGAATTTTGAAGTTTCCACCTAATGGATAGGCTAAAGCATGTACTCCTGCCACCCCTGCATTGTAGAAACTCATACCAGCCATTAAACTACCTAAAGACAATTCATCTTTAGCATCATAATTAGTTTTATCCCACACTGCTTCTCGTACATTTCCGTATATTTTTTCTATCGCACCAAATGCTAGATTGTCAGTGAGTGGTGTAGAATCGACTGAAGTATAAGCTTCTATAGCATGAGTCAATGCATCAATACCACTTGCCGCAGCAACTTTTGGCGGCAATGAGTACGTGTAAAATGAATCAACTATAGCATAATCTGCAATCATCAAAGGATTAGTTATTGCATCTTTACTATCACCGGTTGAGAATACAGCTATATCTGTCACTTCTGCACCTGTTCCAGAAGTCGAGGGCATAAGAATATTTGTAATTTTATTTGATTCTAATATCATATCCCCTGTCAAATTTAAGTAATTTTCTATATTACCGGACTGAGGTGCAACTAATGAAGCTGCTTTTGCTAAGTCAATTGTGCTACCTCCCCCTAGTCCAATAATTAGATCCGGGTCTGCATCTCTTACTTCTTGAATAACTTCGTTCCCTTTTTCTACTGTGGGTTCAGCCATTACATTTGTCGAAATTACAAATTCTATATTACATCTTTTGATTATAGAAGTTACTTCGTCTATAGCCTTTATTTCTTCTAATATTGGATCACATAATAAAAATACTTTCTTGATATCATTTTCTTCTAGAATATTACTTATCTCATTTGTTGATCCATAACCATGATATATATATTTTGGCGAAATCAATTTCATTTCAACATCTCCTATTTATTCTCAATTATTTCCGTTAGATTATCTTCATTTTTCTTAGTTGTAACTAACACTGAAATTACCATAGTTACCATTGAAATAATGACACCTAATCCAGCTGCTGCAAAAGGGTTTGAGATATCAAAACCAAACGGTAGGTATAATACCCAATAAGCTACGGTACCAACAATAAGTGAAATGATTGCAGAAGCTTTATTCGCTCTCTTCCACAATGACCCAATTACCAATGGACCTGCTGTAGAAGAAACAATACCTCCTATACCAATCCACATGAATATTGATAAGTATTGAGGTGGATTTATTGCAACAACTGCTGCAATAATCAATACTATTGGAGTTCCAATACGACTAATATTTAATTCAATTTTTTCTGCTTTTTCTTCAGACATTTTTAGTTTTGGCACTATAGAAAGTCTGAATAAGTCATTTGCAACTAATTGAGTCAGGGAAACAACCAATCCATCTGAAGTTGACATCACTGCTGATAAAACTGCAATCGCTAGGAATGCTGCGATAAATGGTGGGAATAATTCTGTGAATAATGTCGGTATTACTGCATCTGGTCTAATATCGATATCCCCAGGCAACACTGCAATCGCTAACATACCACCTACCCCCATTAACGGTAGTATTGTTGCAAATACTGTAGTCCACATTAATAGTTTCTTCAAATCACGACTTGATTTAACAGCCATAAACTTATTACCTAAATGAGGTTGTATAGCAAATGGTAGATGAGCAATGAAAAGCAATAGTACTAACCAAAGAGAGCCATATGTCTCATCACCAGGTATAAACAATTTACCAAAGTGCCCTTCAGGCCTTCTTTCTTTAATTGTCTCTATCATTTCACCAAATCCACCACCGGTACCAAAAGCAGTTACGAAACAGACAACAACAACGACCGCAATTATTACCATTAATAGCCCCTGTACAGCATCAGTTAAAATATCAGAGTGAGAACCTCCCATAAATACATAAGCCCCAATAACAACTATAGTTATTAAAAGTCCTACTCTGTAGTCTACCCCCATCATAATTTGGAACATCGTTGCAGCCGCTACCAATTGTGAAATCACATAAAATATCAAAAGAGCAGAGATAACTGCTAAAGTAATTCTGAGGAAATTACTATTGTAACGATTCCCTATAAATTCTGGTATTGTTCTGGTTCCTAATTTGTCTCCAAATTTTTTAATAGCTTTTGCAAAAAATAACATTCCAAAAACAGTCGCTACTGGATAAAGTAATGGATACCATAATGATGGTGCTCCAAGGTCAAAAGCTAATCCAGGCATACCCATGAATGTAGATCCACTTGATATCCCAGCTGCAATTACAAGTGCAATTGTGATCGGACCATAACTTGATCGAGCAGTTGCAAAATCATCATTATTATGAGTTTTTCTCATCCCCATTATCCCGAAATACACCATCATTCCTACAAATACAACCAGAAATACCCATGACCAAAATACTACGCTACCCATCTACTCATCCCCCTCTTTCACATCAAGTAATGGTGTCTTAAAAATAATGAGATACATAGTTATCCAAGTAACTACATTTACGGCCAAAATAATGTATAGAAATGTCATATGAATCTATCCCCTTTTTAAAAGTTCATATATTTTATTCTTTCTTGATATTTTCTTTTTCATCCCTGTTTTTTCTTCCACTAAGTATATTTTTTTATCAGATTCCTCAATAATGTAAGGCAAATACACAATATACTCAGTTACTTTTTCCACTTCTGGATAACTCCAACTTTTCTTTTGATGCATATAATAGTTTTTCAACATATTCCAGCCATAATTATCAATGTTGTAGTCTAATTGAACAGGTAATGTGATATCGTATTTCTCGTAAATATACTCCCTCAAATTTTCATCACTAAATGAGGTAGAGCTTTCAATTAAATCTGTGGCTAAGAAATGCGTTAATCCCTTTTTCTTCATTAGTGGTAGAGGTTGATATTTCACTCTCCACTCAGAAACCAATATAGGTAAATTAAATTTTTTACTATTCATACTTCAGACTCACCATTTTCAATTGAGACATTTCTTTAATAGCGTATTTTATGCCCTCTGTACCATATCCTGAGTCTCTCCTGCCGTTATAAGGCATGTGATCATATCTCAAGGTCGGAACATCGTTTACTAAAACTTGACCGTAATCAAGGTTGTTAGACAGTCTAAGTGCTTCGGATAAATCGGAAGTGTAAACACCTACGTTCAGCCCAAATTGACTACCATTCAAGATATCAGTAATATTTTTTCGATCCACTTTTTCAATTACAACTACAGGTCCAAATATTTCCTGACTGCATATTTTCATTTCATCAGAAGTATTCGTAATAACTGTCGGCTCAATTGATCCTTCTATTGGTTTACCACCTGTCAAAACATTTGCCCCAGCTTCTTTCGCCTCGTTGATCCAACTTAAGATTCTTTCTTGGGATTGTTGATCAATTAAATTTGAATAATCAGTATCATATTTAGTAATAGCTCCAAATTTCAATAACTTCGTCTTATCTACTATTTTCTCTAGGAGACTTTCATAAATGTTAGCTTCTACGTATACTTTTTGAGTACTAATACAAACTTGTCCATTATAGCTAAATGCTCCGTTGACAATCTGCTCTGCAATTTCGTTTAGTTTTTCTGGATCATTATTCTTTGAAACATATACTGGAGAAGTACTACCTAGTTCTAATGTTAATTTCCTAAGACCAACCTTATTTTTAATTAATTTCCCAACTCTTACACTACCTGTGAATGAAAGTTTCTTCACCTGGTCAAAAGTGAGT
Source organism: Jeotgalicoccus huakuii (assembly GCF_036665975.1). Classification (NCBI taxonomy): domain Bacteria; kingdom Bacillati; phylum Bacillota; class Bacilli; order Caryophanales; family Staphylococcaceae; genus Jeotgalicoccus; species Jeotgalicoccus huakuii. Next base: position 121,632 of record NZ_JAVIYN010000003.1, read on the forward strand.
AAAATATCTGTTACATTTGCTCCATCACCGGTCACAACCTGAACAAGATCCTCAGGTAGCCCTGCTTTTTCTAACAGGAATTTCAAAAAGTATGCTGAAAATGGTGTCTTCTCCGAAGGTTTGACTATTATAGAGTTTCCAGCAGCTAGTGCTGGACCTACCTTATGAATGACAAGGTTTAGTGGAAAATTAAATGGTGTCATTGCATAAACTACACCAAGAGGTTCAAGTTTTGTAAATGCTTCTCTCCCACTTCCGTTAGCAGCTACATCTAGGTTGATCAATTCACCTTCTAGCTTCGATGCTTCTATACCTGATAATTTAAGAGTTTGAATAGAACGGTCTACTTCCTGCTCTGCGAATTTTATAGGCTTTTTTGCTTCAAAACATATAATTTCAGCCATTTCATTTCTATAGTCTTTTAACAATCTTGAAGCTTCTAATAGAATTTCTGAGCGATCATATAAGGTAGCCTCTTTATACTTTTCAAAAGCTTTTTGTGATCTTGTAACTACATCACCAAGTGCAACCTCATCAAAATCATAAATATTTAAATCATTTAATGTTTCATGATAGCTGTATGGGTACGTATTCAATTTATAGTTATCCGCTTTCTTCAACTCACCTATTAAAATGTTTTTATAATCCATTTCTCCACCCCTTTATTCATTCAATCCTTTTGAATACGTATTCAAAAATTGATTTAAACAGTTCCTCGCTCATATAATTTACAAGGCAAAGTCTGTTGAAAACCATTATCATGGCCAGTTTCAATCATAGTTATTAATTGTTCAATTGCAATTGAGCTAAGATGTTTACCTTCTATTGGTCCAATAGAAGTTAGTTTAAAAGAACTGTGCTTAAGCGCCTCGGTATTATCAATTCCAATAATAGCAACATCATCTGGGATTTTATATCCTATGGTTTGAAGTTCATCTATTAGAGTATAGGCAATCATATCAGTAGCTGCGAATATAGCAGTAGGTCGCTTTTTTTTCGACATTACTTTTATAAGTTCTTGGGCGATGAGTTCGGGCTGTTGCTTTGTAATAGATACATTAGATTCATCAAAAATGATATTAGAATCTTTCATGATCTGACAAATACCATCATAACGCCCTTTAAAAGTTGATTTCTCTAATTCACCTGAAAAGAAATGTATATTTTTATGACCTTTTGAAATTAGATATTCTCCGCCTATATAACCCGCTTGATAATTATCAATTTCAACAAAATTACCACCATCGATATGTTTCCTGTTGAACATAATATATGGTATACCAAGTTTTTTTAGTTCTTTAAGATACTCACTTTCATAATACATCGATGAGAGAATAATACCTTCCGATTTTTGACCAAAAACAGTTTTGTATAAGTTATCTTTTTGAATATCTTCTTCGAAAAACACACTCACTGTATATCCTCTTTTATAAGCAAAATTAATAATTGTTCTTGTAGCTTCTACAAAAAAAGGGTTAGTCAGTGTACCTGAAATTAAAGAAATTTGATTCGTCTTGTTGTTGATTAGAGACCTAGCAATTGAATTAGGAATATAATTGAGTTCTTTCATTACCCTGTTAACACGTTCAACTTTATCCTTTGAAACTGACTCAGGTGTGTTTATAACACGTGAAACTGTTGACTGAGAAACACCAGCCTTTTTCGCAACGTCTTTTGAAGAAACCATTTCTCACCTCATAAAAATATATAAAACGCTTACAAAATACATTAAACCATTGTCTGATAATTTCGTCAATATAAAAAGAAGAAGTCCTTTATAAGAACTTCTTCTTTTTAATTTTATTTACTACCAGTAATAAATCTATACATATTGTAATCCACTGGTTTCTTCAATGTAAAATTCATCTTAGCTACTTTGAATTTTTTACCTGGTTCTCCAATGAGCGTATTTTTCATTGATTCAAAGTCAATTTTCACTTCACCTACGTAATAATGATAAGCACCTTCATCGTCATCTCTTTTAACAAAAAGGTAAACCTTTGAATCATTTTCTCTATAATTAACTAATAAATCTTTGTTAATTTTAGAATTTAAATCTGTCCCCTTTCTTGTAAACCACTGAAATACATGTGTATCTAAAAACTTATCCTCATAACGCACTGATTCATCAACATCGTCAGTTTTATGGTAGTTTACAAATATAGGCGAAGAATTGTATTTTGTTTTATAGCCATACATGGTACTTGATTCATCTTTTTCCCAGTTTAATAAACGACATACATCTGCTCTACTGTATTTTTCGTACAAGGTAAATGGGGCTTTCTGGTCGTATAGTATTGATTTCTTATGAGCTAAGTTAAATAAATCTAAAACCTGATTTTTGAAGTTTTGATCATTTAAAGATGCCCTGAATTTATCTGTTAATTTTATTATATTATCTTTTTCACTTATAAGTGAAAACTCATACTTTTCTTTTTTTTGTTTTGCAAAATACTCTAGATTAAGTATTCTAATGAGAGATTTTAGTGTAGCATCATCCATATAATAACCCAATTCACTTATCTTCTTCTGAAATTCAAATTTATTTACTTGACCTTCTAATAAATTTTCTAAAAGTATAATCTCGGTAATTCTTTTACCATCAGTCAGTTCTTTTGAAATGAATGTCAAATATTTATACTGTTCCTTATCTAAGGGTTGAATTTGTTCTTTTACTTTCATTAAGAAATCTACATAATTATCGTACTTATTTAATACAATCATAGGATCCATTGAGTCCTTATCATTATATAAATCAACTAATGTTGGTATTCTTCCTACCTTATTTTTTGTATACAGATACATCTTCTTTAGATTAACTAATGAATCTACCTTCGCTTTAGATATTGCTCTAAAAATACGTTCTTTCGCAATTTGTTCAAAGTTAATCGTAGATTCTCCTGTGATTAAATTTCCTTCTACTACATCTTTTCTAAGTGAGTCTTTATTAAATGAATTATCACCTGTCAGAGCAACCGGTATTAAATAGTTATTTTTATAATTCCCAATAAAATCTATTACAGTTAGAAATCTTTTGTCTTTATGTTTGCGTAATCCTCTCCCTAATTGTTGGATGAATATTATACTAGACTCTGTCTGCCTAAGCATTACTACTTGATTAACACTTGGTATATCAACACCCTCATTAAATATATCGACTGTTATAAGGTAATCTAAATCATTACTTTCTAATTTAATGACAGCGTTATCCCTTTCTTCTTGAGAATTCAGACCTGTTAAAGCTTTAGTTTTAAAACCTCTTGCATTCAAAGATCTAGATAAATTAATCGCCTCTTCTCGGTTAGAAACAAACATGAGACCTCTTACTTCTTCACCTTCATGAGAATAATAATTCAATTTTTCAATAATATGATTAATTCTTTTTTCATCAACCAATTGATATAAAGAGCTATTCTCATTAATAACTTCACCATCAACGATATGATCAGTTACTCCAAAATAGTGAAATGGTGAAAGTATCTCTGCTTCCAAAGCTTTTTGCAACCGAATCTCATATGCAATATTAAAATCAAAGAGACCAAAAATCTCATTACCATCTGTTCTCTCGGGAGTTGCAGTCATACCAAGCAAAAATTTTGGATTGAAATAATCTATTACTTTCTTATATGAATCAGCACTACTCCTATGTGCCTCATCAATCACTATGTAATCAAACGCTTCTTTAGCAAATTGATTCAAGTGATTATCTCTGCTAAATGTTTGTATAGTAGCAAAAACAAACTTTTTATTTAAAGACTTAGAAGTACCACTATATATTCCATACTCATCAGGATCCCCACCTAGTAAATCACGATAGTCATTTAGCGTCTTTTTTAGTATCTGTTCTCTATGAGCAATAAACAACACACGCTTGGGATTAAATCTTCGCACATCAAACGCAGATAAGAATGTTTTACCAGTTCCAGTTGCTGATACAATCAGACCTTTTTGTTCGCCTGACATCCTTAAATTTTTCAATGAATATAAAGCTTCTTCTTGCATTATATTCGGTTTGACTTCTTTTGTATCAACGTTCTTGTAATAGTATGGTTGTTGTGTTTCAATTATCTCTAAAATTTTACTGTCATTATAATTTTCTTTGTAAATAACTTCATAGTTATTAATCCATGTATCATTAAGTATTTCAGAGGATTCCCATAACACATCGAATTGGTCCTTAAAATGTTTAATAACTTCACCATTATCTAAAGATGTTAATTTCAAATTATACTCATAATTTTTCTTAAGGGCAGTGTCTGTCAGATTTGAACTACCAATAAACATTGTTGAGTACGACTTATTATCAAAAATATATCCTTTCGCATGAAATCCAACTTGATTAGTAATTCGAACTTCTATATTAGGGATCTTTAATAATTCTTTAAATACTTTTGGCTTATTAAAATTTAGATATGTAGATGTGATAATTCTTCCTTTTACTCCTCTTTCAGATAATTCATATAGAGCAGTTTTTAAAGTAGCTAGACCACCTTCAGTAATAAAAGCTACTGAAATAGAAAAATTATCACATGTCTCTAATGCATCTAACAAAGGTGATAGTAAGCTTTTACCTTTAGTATTTATGATTAATTCTGGAGGATAATGAGAGGTTTTGTTAGTAAATCTGTCAATAAACCCTCTTTCATATGCATTTAACAATTCTTCTTTCAAAAATATCCTCCTCCTGTTTAACAATATTGCTATTATTATATACATCATATCTTGTTATATAAAGATATAAATAGAAAAGCCCTTAAAGCAATCGAAACACTTTAAGAACTAGTAAATGAGTTATTTAATTATTAAACTCCCAATATCCCTCGGATACTCCGTGATCAACACTGTCTTATCTTCTTCTAAAACAACAGTATCTGAATGTCTGAATCCACCTACACCTGGTATATAAATCCCTGGCTCTACACAAAACACCATGCCCGCTTCTAACACTAAATCGTTATCGAATCTTAAACTCGGCTCTTCATGCAAACCTATCCCTATACCATGCCCTGTTCGATGCACAACATGTTCTTCTAATCCCGCTTCTTTAAACACATCTAAAGCAACTTGATTCACTTCTTTTGCTGTCACACCTACTTTTATAAAGTCCAATGCTTTTTGTTGTGCTTCTACCATCACTTCAAACGCTTTTCTTTGTTCTTCTGTCGGTTCTCCAATAAATATCGTTCGTTCGCATTCTGCTCTATATCCATTCAAGCCGACTTGTCTACTGTGAATAATGATATCCCCTTCTTCTATTTTTCTAGAGTTAGAGAATACATGTGGCATATTCGTTCTATCCACACCTGAAGGTGACATCACAAAATAATCTAATGTTGAATTCGGATAGGAATTCGATACTTCTTTAAACAAGTACTCTGTTCCAAAGTAGTCCATTTCCAATTCACTTAGTCCAGCTTTTACATTTTCTAATGATAACTTCACCGCTTCGCTTACTAATTTCCCTGATTCTTTAATCATCGAAATTTCAGCAGCAGATTTTACCGCTCTCATATTGACTATATCTGACTCTATATTTTCAACTTCAAAACGCTTTTCTTTTAACATGAAAGCAAGCCTCGTCGGCAGTGACCCAAACTCAATACCTACTTTAGAACCAGCAGGTATTGTATTCATCAAAGCATCAACTTGAGCTAAGTACGAATACTCTCCTTCTTTACCTTCAACTTCATGGTAAACATATAACTGATCGGCTGCTGTTATATGTTTTGCATGGTTTTCTTCTAACGTCGGGATTACTATAGCCATGTCACTCTGTGATACTTTTAAAAGAATCGGTCTAGAATAAGTGATTGCCTTTAAACCACTGAAGTAATATTGATTTTCAAAGTTAGATATTAGTACCGTATCCACTTCTTTTTCTTTCATTAACCTTCTTAGATGCTCAACTCTTTTCTTATTCATAAAATTGTTCAGCTCTTTCCCAATTTATTTAAAAATTACTAACTAATAAGATTTTGGCTATAATTTCTTCATTTATACTCCATCACAAACTCATTAATACTCTCATCAAATTCTCTTTCTTTAAACCCTAACGACTCCAACAACTGCTTCATCGGCTCATTTCCCACAACATAATCCGCAATCAATACATCAAATCTTTCATCCGCTTCAAATTGTTCTATCACTTTCTTTACAATTGCCTTCCCATATCCTCTACCTTGGAATCTTTCATCCACCATCATTCGCCAAATCATATATTCTTTTTCTTCTACATCTTCATCTAACAAGATAAATCCAACTACTTCTCCTTCATCCTCCACAGCAAAGGGAAATACATCTCCATCATTTCTATAAAGATACGCATCTGCCAACGATCTCTCATTTGGTGCAACAAATCGTTTTTTATCCTGTTCATCACTAATCTTAAGTTTCAACACTTTTTCAAAATTATCTTCTGTTATTTCTTTAAACTCTACCATTTAATATCCATCCCCTTAAACTAAAACCCCACCAATGTATTCTCATTGGCGAGGTCATCATACTTACTCAACTGGTTCTCCTACTGCAAAATAATTACCTTGACCGTCTTGGAAGTTGAACGTTTTCGTACCTGGAATTTCTACTAGTTCTCCAACTTCTACGCCTCTAGTTTTACTTTTCTCATAGAGGGACTCAATGTATTCTACTTCAAACATCAAGGACGGTGTGTCTAGGCTCACTTCCGGACTATATTTTCTTATGAAGTCCTTTGAAAACAGCGTCATGCTTGTTTCTGCATCATCATTCGGTGCAAGGTCATAGCCCTTAAAGTCTTCCGGCAGTTCAATTGTTTCTTTTACAACAAAATCAAACTTCGTCGTCCAAAATTCTTTCGCCGCTTCAACATCTTCTACATACACCATCACACTCTGAAGGTTCTTAAACATGTCAGCCTCCTATTTTATACTTTACGATATTTTCTTAAACCGAAGATATCTAGTAAAGTGAATAACACAATAAACCCTACAAGAATCAATAATTCCTGCCATATTGCCATAAAGCCGTTCCCTTTTGTCATTACTTCAGTCAATGCTTCTCCTGCATAAGTTAGTGGAAAGATGTAACCAATTACTGATATCCAATCTGAAATATTTTCTAAAGGTATGATACCTGAGAAAAATACTTGGGGCACAATCACTAATGGTATGAACTGAACCATCTGAAATTCTGTGTTTGCAAAGGTGGAAATGAACATCCCAATGACGAGCGCAGCCATTGCTAAGAGTATTGTTATTACAAATACCCATATGATATTACCTGCAATCGTCATACTTAATAGATAGATAGAGTACAATACAATTATGATCGTCTGTAAGATTGCATAACCACCATAACCGCCCATATAACCAAGCACAACATCTCGTCTTTTAACGGATGTTGCTAGCATTCTTTCCATGGTGCCCATCGTTCTTTCTTTCAGCATCGACATACCTGAAATTAGAAAGACAAAGAAGAAAACAAAGAAGCCCATGAGAATTGGAAACATCTTGTCAAAGAAAGTTGAATCCTCATCACCATACAAATAGCTTTCCTCAACATCCATTGCAGGCATCGTTTCATCACCAGGCATGTTATTAAACATTTCCTGTGCAGTTTCTCTTGTTGTAGCCTGAACAGCAGTTTGAATGACTTGTTTCGCTGCGTTGGTTTGAGATGGATCTTCATTATGATATGTCACTGTAATTTGATCATCGTTGATGTCCATGTAGGCATCTAAATTATCATTATCTAACAACGTATCCAAGGTAGGTTGTAAGGCGTAAGGGATTACTTCTACTTCCTCGGGCATATTTTCTATAAATCGTTCATCAATTGTATCTGGAACACCAATGCGTACATTCAAGTCATTATTCACATCAAAGACAAAATACATCAATGTAATTACAAGAAGTGGTGCTAACAACATTAAGGCTAAAGTTCTCTGATCCCTATATAATTCTAAGGCCACTTTTTTAGCAATTGCTGTCAACCTGATCATGTCGTCACCTCCAGTTTCAAGAACACATCCTCAATGGATTTTACTTCAAATTGTGTCATCAGTTCTTTTGGCGTACCGTAAGCGTATATTTCTCCATTCACAATGAGCGCGACCTTATCACAGCGTTCCGCTTCACTCATGACATGTGTCGTGACAACTATGCCTTTACCTTCATCTCTTAAAACTCTTAGCTGTTCCCATATCGTTTTTCTCAATTTAGGATCAATACCAACAGTCGGTTCATCTAAGACGAGTAAATCTGGTGAACCAATTAAGGAGATTGCCAAAGATAATCGTCTTTTCATACCACCTGAAAATTGAGAAACAACTTTATTTCTTGAACTACTCAAGTCAACTAGTTCAAGATTCTTATCAATTTCGTGATTGAGCACATCACCTTTAAGTTTTTTTAACTTACCAAAAAAGGCCATATTTTCATGTGCCGTCAAGGTCTCATAAAGTGCCGTTTCTTGCCCCATGTAACCAATTTTGTTCATCATTTTTCGGTTCGGCATCTTTTTATTCATGAAATACGCCTCACCTTTGGTTAGTTCTTCCATGCCTAGAAGTGTTCGAATACATGTCGTTTTACCGGATCCACTCGGCCCAATTATACCGAGTATTTCCCCGTCATATATATCAAGATTGATATTATTTAAAACTTGCTTAAAGAAGAAAAACTTATCACCATTAATTAGTGATGCAATTTTTTCAGCCATTTATGTCACTACCTTTTAATCTACCTGTATTTAACGAAAAAGACCGGAACGTCTAAAGCGTTCCGGTCATGTATGATTCCGAGTGGGATTGAACCACCGACCCCTTCGATGTCAACGAAGTGCTCTCCCGCTGAGCTACGGAATCACGAGTCAGCATATCATCTACTTTAAGATAGAACGATATATAAAGCAACTCTATAACCGGAAATTACTGCTCCATTTCAGCTTTCAATAAATGCCCGACTTCAATAAGAAATTGACGTCCATCTAAGTTTGTCGGCCAACCTTGACTGAGGACGGCAAATTTTAATATTGTCTTATCCATCTTAAAGATGCCGACATCATGTTCTAGCTTATCGATTGTACCACTTTTTGATGACACAGTGATATGATTTTCTTGTCCACCATCATCCAAAGTACCACCAACTCGGTCGTTAAATTGTTGTTGTCTTAATAAGCGTTTCATTCTATCTCTAATGGGTTGTGATATATACTCATTATCTTCATATATTAAATTAAGTGCTGTCATCATACCTGATGCTGTCGCAATATTATACATTTTATTAGGATCTGCGTTCATATTCATATAATGACTTTTTAATTCGGTATCCTTTAGACCCCACTCCTTAAAGTCTTTACTCATCTGGTCAAAACCGACATAATCCATCAGTACATTTGAGGCAGTGTTGTCAGACACGATAAGGGCAATGGTCACCAGGTCATATAGCGTCATTGTTATTGTATCCTCCATCGAATGTAGGACACCAGACCCCATCACCTTTCTACTCACATCAAGCGTCGGGTTTTCATCTAGTAATTCACCTTTTTTTAAGGCGGATAAACATAGAGGGATCTTCGTTATGCTTGCTGAGCGAAAGATATGTTCATTTCTATAGTTATATACATTCCCTTGATATTCAATTTGATAGGCTATATTATCAGTTGCTTGCTTTGAGACTAATGCATTCAATTTCTCTTCTAACATCGTCATCCCCCTTCACTTGAGTATAATCTAAAAATTCTATCAACTCAATGACAATACAGCTTTATAATGTCCCGAAATCATGATAATGTAATCGTATACAAAGGGGAGGTTTACTATGGATAAAAAACTACGTGCAAAAGTTTTATCTGCAAGTTTAATTGGTTCGTCGATTGAGTGGTTTGACTTTTTCTTATATGCTGCTGTTGCTAGCATTATTTTTAACACTCAGTTCTTCGTCACTGATGATCAATTTTTATCAACAATATTAGCTTATTTTGGTTTGGCACTATCATTCTTCATTCGTCCACTGGGCGGGGTTATTTTTGCCCATATCGGAGACCGTGTCGGCCGTAAAAAAACATTAATTATTACTTTAAGCATGATGGGCTTAGCGACTGCAGGGATTGGTCTTTTACCTACATACGCTTCAATTGGGGTCGCGGCACCTCTTTTACTACTTCTTTTCCGTTTAATTCAAGGTTTAGGTATTGGTGGAGAATGGGGCGGCGCTTTACTACTCGCAACAGAATATGCACCAAAGAAGCAACGTGGACTCTTCGGTAGTTTCCCACAGATGGGTATTCCGATTGGCTTAGTCTTAGCTTACGGCTTTTTCTTCTTATTAACTTGGGCTATGCCTGAAGAAACTTTTCTAGCTTGGGGATGGAGAATTCCGTTTATCTTTAGTTTACTACTTGTGATTGTCGGCCTTTTAATTCGTAAAGGGTTAGATGAAACACCTGCCTTCCAAGAAATGCAAAGAGAAGCTGCTAAAAAGAATGAGGTCCGTCAGTTACCAATCGTAGAGATCTTTAAGAAACACCCAAAAGAAGTACTGATTACATCAGGGGCTAAATTCGTAGAAACAGGGCCATTCTATATATTTACCACTTTCATTGTTGGTTATGGTGTTGCGACACTTGATGTATCTTTCGAATTTATGATGTTATCCATCATGGCAGTTTCAGTCGGAACAACGATTATGATTCCGATTATGGGGAGTTTATCCGACAAAATTGGTAGAAGGAAGATGTTCTTAATCGGTGCTGTGGCAATGTTAATCTACGGCTTCCCATATTTCTACATTGTCAATACACATGAGCCAGCTCTAGTTATACTTGCGACCTTCTTAGGCCTTGTAGTGATTTGGCCGCCGATTACGGCGATTCTCGGTACGATGTTCTCTGAGTCCTTTAGTAAAGAAGTACGTTATACTGGAGTCACACTCGGTTATCAAATTGGTGCCGCAGTCGCTGGGGGATCTGCACCATTGATTGCTGAATTCTTAATGAATCAATTTAACGGTTCAAGTATTCCCGTATCACTTTACATTATTATGACTGCAATCGTTTCGATTGTAGCCGTCATGGCGATACGTGGTGAAAATGCACAAGACCGTGAAGATCGACTTAAAAATATTGAAGCTTAATAGGAGTGAATACTTTGATTACATTGACAGACAAAGAAATTGAAGAAAAGTATAAAATTACGCACGCCATTGAAGATGTTAAAAATATCCTTGATGACTATAAGAATGATCAGATCGTAGAATCTATTCGCACAGTGCTACCGGCTGGTGAAGATAATTCTATGTTGTATATGCCTTGTATTAGTATCAGTAGTCAAGTTTCGATTATTAAAACAGTATCTATTTTTCCAAGTAATAAAAATATGCCAACGACCCAAGGTAATATCTTAGTCACTGACTTAACAGATGGTGAACATAAGGCCTCGATGGATGCATCTTACCTAACACGCCTACGTACAGGTGCGATGACCGCTATTGCAACAGATAAGCTTGCCACAGAAGATGCTAGATCACTTGGTGTTATCGGTACAGGAAACATGGCATTTGAACAAGTTCTCGGCGTTATTCAAGTCAGAGACATCCAAAGAATTTACTTGTATAATCGTACAGAAAGTAAGGCGGAGGACTTTAAAAAACGCTTAGAAGACTTCGGAATTTGGTCTGATATAGAAGTCGTATCCGATGTCGATGCACTCGTCGAAATGAGTGACATCATCAACTGCGCAACACAAAGTAAAACACCAGTTTATAACGGTTCACTTGTAAAACCAGGTACACACATTAATGGTGTCGGCTCATTCACACCTGAAATGAGAGAAATGGATCATACAATCATCGAAAGAGCTAATCAGATTTATGTAGACGACATGCATGGTGCCAAAGAAGAAGCCGGGGAACTTATTGATGCTGTTGATAAAGACATCATAAGCTGGGATGACATCAAAGGGACCTTAGCAGATATTTTTGATGGTGACTACCTTCGCCAAAACGATGAAGAAATCACACTTTACAAATGCGTTGGAGCAGGGTACTTCGATCTTGCAGTTGCTAACGGTGTAATGAAGATGTTTGCTTAATGAGATATAATATAAAGCGCGTACCGTAAATGCGGTACGCGCTTTACCGTAGACTTTAGAAAGTGTGATATACATGATTGATTTTTTAAAACGACAAACTGAACACTTTTACCCGGGCTATTTTGCCATGGTCATGGCAACCGGTGCAGTCTCTTTGTCTGCCTGGTATTTAGGCTATCATTTATTTGCGGAGATTTTACTCTACTTAAATATCGCGGTCTACTTTACCTTAATCGTATTAAACATCATCAGACTTTTAGTTAATACAAAGGCTGTCTGGTTAGATTTTACAAACGAAATAAAAGGTCCTGGTTTTTTCACTTTTATTGCGGCAAGTTCTGTGATTGGTAGTCAGTTAAGCATAATTTCTAATATGCCAATTTTAGGTTTTTACATATGGATTCTCATACTTATTTTATGGATCGTTTTAATATATAGTTTTTTCACTATCTTAATTATTAAAAAATCAAAACCCTTAATAAACGAATCAATCAATGGCGGTTGGCTGTTACTTATTGTCTCCACCCAGTCTTTAGCCATACTTGGTGTACTTATGCAGACACCATCAAACTATGAAGAAGTGATTATGTTTACATCACTCTGCCTCTTCTTTTTAGCATGCATGTTGTACCTAGCAATCATTGTTTTGATTTTTTATAGATTAATGTTTTTTGAAATGGAAGCTATGTCGCTCACACCACCCTACTGGATTAGTATGGGCGCCTTAGCAATTACCACTTTAGCTGGAGCCATTTTCATTTTGAATGGTTCAGGAATCATCTTAGAGTTTGAAACGTTCATCAAAGCCACTACCCTCTTCTTCTGGGCATTTGGCACTTGGTGGATTCCACTACTGATAGTGCTGGGCATATGGCGTCATGTCATCAAGAAAGTCCCACTTAACTATAACCCAGAACTATGGGGAATGGCCTTCCCTCTCGCTATGTATACAGTCGGTACCATTAATTTATCTCAAGCACTAGAACTATCATTTCTTATGATTATCCCTGACATCACTTTTGTGATTGCCTTAATAACTTGGGTATTAATATTTATAGGTATGATTGTGCATCACGGAAAACGGTTAAGAAGATATTAAAAAATATTTGGATATATTAAGATAAGTACCATCGTCTATCCAAACAATCTAGAATAAAGGAGCTGATGCAGAATGTGGTTTGCTATAATTGTCATTCTGGCAATAGGTGTTGGAGCACTCAGCACATTCTTATCTCATAAACAGGACATGGAGAAAATCCGTTTAAAACATATAGATAAAGAAATAGAATTAGAGAGATTGAAACAAGAGAATTATCTATTAGAGAATGAAGAAATGCAAAAGGTCCTTGATCGAATTAAGGAAGATAATAGAAAAGTCGCAGCGGAGAAAAATAGTCCTTGGTTGATTCAAGAAACTAGAGAAAAACAAGTCAATGAAACGGAAGAATGAAAATCAGGTTTTTATTATGGTAAACCGAATAATTAAGCAGTCACTTAGGCAATGATTGCCTAAGTGACTCTTTCTTAATACATCCTTATACATTCTTCAACTAAATCGAAGAATCTGTCATTATCGATACCAGTACCAACTTTTGCATTAGCTGGTTGTTTTAACACATTCGATTCATCACACACAGTTCTACCGTATGATGGTCCTCTATTAATATCCACTTCTACAAACATCTCTTTAACTTCAAATAAACTCGGATCAATTAGATACGCTATTGTTGTCGCATCATGAATTGGTCCCGCTTCTAAACCAAATTCTTCATATTGTGTTTTAAGCGTAAATCTTAAAAGATCACCAAATAGTTTCCCTGCCTTATTCCCTACCGCCTCCATTCTCTCTATTACTGTTGGAGTACAAAGGGTCTGATTCGTCACGTCAAGACCCATCATGACAATGGGTGCGCCTGATTTAAAGACTACATGAGCCGCTTCAGGATCCGCTAATATATTAAATTCTGCTGATGGCGTGAAGTTCCCATTACCATAAGCCCCGCCCATCAATACAATCTCTTTAATTTTCGGCAAAATTGCTGGCTCTAATTTCATAGCCATCGTAATATTCGATAAAGGGCCAGTTGGTACAAGTGTAATATCCCCATCGCTATTCATCAGTGTATCAATAATATATTGCACGCCATGCTGTGCTTTAGCTGAACGCCCTAGTTCATCGAACACTGGACCATCGATTCCTGATTCACCATGAACATTGCCTGCGACTAACTGTTCACGCACAATCGGTTCAGACATCCCACCATAAATGTCCACATCCATATCTAGTAATTGAGCAACACTTAAGCCATTTCTAACGGTATTATCTAAAGTTTGATTCCCTGACACAATAGTAATTCCAAGTAAATCAATAGCAGGATGGGCATATGCCATTAACATTGCGACAGCATCATCGTGACCAGGATCACAATCTAAAATTATTCTTCTTTTGTCCATTTTATATCTCCTCTGTTTTGCCTTAAAATCATACTTGTTACATACCCATAATGAATGGAATTTATCGTGTTTTCGATGTATTAAGGAGGGTAAATATCTGATAACAGAGGTGATAGAATGAATTTATCTAATTATAAAGTACCAAGTACTAAAGATATAAAGTTGAAAGATTATAAAACAAGTGAGGGAATGAAAAAAGATAATCTTGAAATTAAAGAAACTATCATTCCACCACTCGTTGAAAAACTAAAAAATTTACATTTGAAATTAAATGCAGAAGAAGAAAATGGTATCATGGTCGTCTTACAAGCCATAGATGCAGCAGGTAAGGATGAAGCAATTTCTTATATTTTCTCTAATCTCAATGCTCAAGGCCTTAAAGTCACATCTTTTGGCAAACCATCAGAAGAGGATAAGAAAAAAGATTATTTACGTAGAATTCATGCAGGAGAACCAGATCGTGGGGAAATTGCGATTTTAAATCGTTCTCACTATGAAGAAATTATTGCGACAAAGGTTCATAATCTACTAGAAGATGAAGACGATAATATATTTGAGCAACGTTATCGACAGATTAACGACTATGAAAGATATCTTTGTGAAAATGGCTTTACTGTTATAAAATTTTTCTTCAATATGTCTAAAAAGGAACAAAAAGATCGATTGTTAGAAAGAATGAAGCACCCTGACAAACAGTGGGAATTCTCATTCTCTGATGTTGAGGAACGTAAGAAATGGAATCAATATCAGAAGGCTTTTGAAGATATGCTTAATAATACCTCCACACAGCATAGCCCTTGGTATATTTTACCTGCAGATGATGAATGGCATAGTCGTCGAATCATTACAGAGGTTATGATCCATGTGTTAGAGAAAATTGACCCTAAGTTCCCTGAAATTTCAGGTGAGGATAAGGATAAGCTGAAAAAGTATATTAAAGAGTTGGAGAATGAATAAGTTAATTTAAATTATGTGAACATGAGGAGTGTTACTATGACTAATAAAGATTCACATTTATTAAAACTTAGCAGTGATGTTTCTGATAAAGATGACATATTAAACTTGGCAGAAGAGGTAAGTGTAGAATATGATGATGCTTTTAAAGAACTAGTGAATAGATAATTAAAAAACAAACCTCCTAAGAATACAGTTTCTTTACTGTAAACTTAGGAGGTTATTATATATTAAGTTGTAGCTATACTATCTTCATACTCTCTACTTATCTAAAGATGTCTTGTTCCATGTCCAACTTTCACCATTTGAGTAGAAGTGATAGACATAATTCTCATCTTGAGTTGTGAAATCATAACTACCTTTATAAACTGGTTGTTCATTTAATTTCTCTGGGTCTACATTTGCAATGTAGTGAAGTTTTTCATTTGTTAAACCTTCTGTTGCATTGTCCTGAGCGATAGTCGTTTCATAAGAATTCTCACTTAATGGCGTCTTACTCCATGTCCAAAATTCACCATCAGAATAAAAGTGATAAGCATACTTACCATCATGGTTAGTGAACTCATAAGCACCTTCATAAATTGGTGATTCATCTAATTTTTCCGGATGCTCATTTACTAAGTTTTGTAATTCTTCATCAGAGAAATTTTGACCTGGTCCTTCTGCAATTGTCTCTTCATAACTCACATCTTTAGAATCAAGTGCTTCTACAGACCAATCCCAATTTTCACCATCAGAATAGAAATGATAAACATTTTTCGCATCTTGAGATGTTATATCATATTTTCCATTATATACTGGCGCCTCATTAAGGCGTTCAGGGTTATTGTTAGCTAAATTTTGTAATTCTGCATGGTTGATACCATCTTGCTCTTCTTCTAATGATTGATCAGCAATTGATGTTGGTCCTTCACTTTCAGGTCCACCACCTGAACCTTGATCTTCACCAGGACCGCCGCCTGTGCCTTGATCTGCTTCTTGATCAACCTCTGCTGCGTTTTCTGGACCACCGCCAGAACCTAGACCATCTGCTTCTTCTGCATCTACATTATTAGTAGTAGAAAATGCAAGTGACCCCGCAACAAATAATGCTGTAATCGTTGTTAACTTTTTCATAATTAAACAATCTCCTTTCAGACTGTATTTAATTCGATACTCGCTACTGCACTACTTACAATATTAAATTTATATAACAAATAGATTACCCATTTGCTATATACCGACATACTAACACATAATTTCTTCAAAATAATATCGATTTCCCACGAATACTGTTGAACTTTGATAAATGAAAATGGAAATAAATAAAAGCTGCTTAGTAAACCCTATCAAGGATTCCTAAGCAGCCTCTTACAGAATTAAATTACAAAATAGCGTTAGCTAATAGTCTATCTATTTCTCTTATATCTATGCCTTTACCAAGTTTAAGTTTTAAATGGCCCGCTCTAGTCCACAGCTCAACCTCAGCATTT
The DNA here is from genome assembly GCF_036665975.1 of Jeotgalicoccus huakuii. Lineage (NCBI taxonomy): Bacteria > Bacillati > Bacillota > Bacilli > Caryophanales > Staphylococcaceae > Jeotgalicoccus > Jeotgalicoccus huakuii. The sequence continues at coordinate 138,579 of NZ_JAVIYN010000003.1, forward strand.
ACATCAAAAATACCTTTAGCATTCTCACTTGACCAAGCATTGATTGTGCTATAAGGGATTGAATAGACCTCTACTTTTTTACCTGATAGTCCTTGTGAATCTCTGAAAACAATTCTTTTGTTCGTGAATGTCACACTATCTCTGTAAGTTTTAAAAGCAGTGACAAATCTTTCATCATCAATCATAATTTCTTCAACTTCTGCAGGTAACTCACATTTACTAAGTAAAGTATATTCAGGAAGATTGACATTAGACATGTTAACACTCCATTTTTTTAATTTAATGTTTACGGCTTTATTATTTCAAACTACTTATTGCTCTATATTAGCAACTGCTTCAATTTCAATTAGGCAGTTGTGGTGCAATGGTGTAGTTGGAACGATAGCACGTGCCGGTTTGTGATTTTTAAAATAATCACTATAAACCTCGTTGATATCATCCCAGTATTTAACATCTGGCGTATAGATACGACACATAATAATATCATTTCTTGTAATACCTGCTGACTCTAGAACAAGATCTAAATTTTTTAACGCTTGTTCCGCTTCAACTTTAACTCCACCACTCGGAATTTCCCCAGTTTCATTATCTATAGACAGCTGTCCTGAAATATAGAGTGTGCCATTATGCTCCATGGCAGGCACATAGTGTCCAGGATTGTTTTTTGAGTACTGTGTATGAATTGGTTTCATAGTTATCTCCTTCACACCGACTTATATTTTGATAGAGCGAACTCGTTTTATTTTCGAGTTCACGCTATCCGCTTTCAACGAACTAGCAACACCTAAAGCATAACTATTGAATCTTATTCAGGACAATATCAGCTAATGCTTTGGCTGAAATCAACAATGATTTTTCATTGACTTCGAATTTAGGGTGATGGTTCGGATAGGCATTTTCTACGCCTTCTGGTTTAGCACCGACAAAGATGAATGCGCCTGGTTTTTTCTCTAAGTAATACGCAAAGTCTTCGGAAGCAGCTTGTGGTTTGGCACGGTATACTTTATCGAAGTATGTGCCTGCACTCTCTTCTAATGTCGCTTCAATTTCATCTATAATTTCTGGTGTGTTATATAGAACTGGGTAGTCATAGACATAGTCTAATGTGCAATCTACGCCGTAGCTTCTTTCTAGTCCTTCAACCAGATTTTTCATTTCTTCATAAACTGGCTCCATATTATCCATAGATAGATAACGTACTGTACCACGAAGTGTCACACTGTCTTGAATGACGTTGTAACCACCTGGTGCATCAAAGGCTGTAATTGATACAACGACTGAGTCATTTGGATCCATACGACGAGAGACGATTGTTTGTGCTGATGTTACAAAGTAACCGCCTGCAACGAGTGCATCATTAGTAGTGTGTGGCATTGCACCGTGACCACCTGAGCCTTGGATCTTAAGGTCAAAGTTTGAACGACCTGTCATTGCTTCTTCTGCACAAACTGTAATATCACCTACATCAATCGTTGGGAAAAGGTGAATACCATAGACTTCATCTAAATCATCTAAGATACCTGATTCTACAATACTTTTCGCACCACCTGGTGGAATTTCCTCAGCATGTTGGTGAATGAGCTTAATTCTACCTTTCCACTCATCTTTTAAGTCTATTAAAGCTTCACCTAAAATTAACATGTAAGCCGTATGACCATCATGTCCACAGGCATGCATGACACCTTCATTTTTAGATTTAAATTCAACATCTGCTTCTTCTTTAATTGGTAGAGCATCAAAGTCCGCACGCAGTCCGAGTGTCGGTCCTTCACCAGCTCCACCTTCTATTTCCACGATAATGCCATAGCCATTACCCACATTTGTTGTCAGGGTCACATCTTTGTCTTTATAAAATTCTTCGATAAACTGTGCTGTTTTCTCTTCTTCAAATGATAACTCTGGATTTTCATGTAAATGACGTCTAATTTCAATCATTCGTTCTTCATTTTCTTCTATTTGTTTAAAAATCTTTTCTTTTAATGACATTGTTCATAACCCCTTTTCTTGATTTAATCGAAAATTTCTTCTTTAAAGAAATGGAACAGAACTAAAGGCAAGATTGCAACATTAGGAAGGTAAGGCATAATGATGCCAGTAGCAAGGAACGTATCCCAATTACCCTCTTCTTCTGTAAATAAAACTTGTCCAGCTTGTACTTTCTCTTTAAATCTCTCTAATTCATCTTCATCAAAGAGCTTTAATTTTTCTTCCATATATTCTTTATGGACTAATCGCTTAGAAATTGCATTAATAATTTGTGGTCTTGTCTTGTACTCTTCAAGGTCTAAGTCTAGGTTTTCTGCCACAAGATTCATGTGCTCTTCTGTTAATAATAAGTCGTAATATTCGATAATTGGATAGTCTAGTAAATTTACGGTTGTGGTATATTCTGCATTATTCAACGTTACATTTGATACATTAATACCTTCTGGTAAGGGTGCTAAATGGATCGTTGAACCAAAGTTTCTTAAAATACCATCGATGACTTCTTCATGCATCACACCCTCACCGTCACCAATGTATAAGAGGTGATGATTATAGATTAAAAATGGATTATCATCGGGATTGAAAGGCAAGGTAATGATATTGTCACCTGTTAAGGCGTTGGAATAACGCTTGATTAACTCTATTTCTTCCATTTTCAAGCTATCTCCAAGTAATGTGAGATAGTCATCCGACTTTGCCTCTTCTATTTTTTCTTCCACGATTTTATCTAATTGTGATAAAGACTCTCCTACTTTATCTAGATGTAAATATGTTAAATACGTCTTATAAAATGTCGCTAACTCCATCTCGATTCTCCTTAAGTAATTGGGCTACCTCTATTAAATAGTTTTAAAAGCTGCTTGTTGACAGCACTGACAGGATAGCGCTCCCTAAAGTTTTTGTTTCTAACCTTGGCATAAGTACTCACATAGTCCGGATGGTTTTTATCTTGTAGTATAGTGAGAATATCCTGAAGTTGGTCGATGCCACCAACGCCCTCAATTGGGATTGGACCACCGTAGGACAGGACTTTAGGTAGTGGCTTTTCTATATTTATATAGTCCTCAACTTCAATATCGACGACATAATAATCATCTGATGAGGCCAAGTATTGAACTGGCCCGCCTTGTAAATACACATCTGCCATACGGACATTTTTCGGTGTGGATTCAAGATCTGTTAGAACCTCATCGTCTGTGACAAAATCTCCGCTCCCGATATTCTGCCAACCAAATGCTTCAGAAATGACGATTTCTAATTCTAAGAGATTTAAACGTGTTGGTAATTGAATTTCTCTATAGATTTCATCCATTCCATTAATAGACAACATAATACGGTAAGCGTTGTAGTTTTCACTGACACGCGCTGTCGTCATATGGTTGATAGTTTTAAAGTCTATTTGTTTTAAGGTCGTCAATACATCTTCATGCATGATCAGGTAATCTTTATGAACCTTAACTAATAGGCCCATTTCTACAGCATCTTGCCAGCGTGGTTGATTGGCATAAAGGTAATCACTCTCTTTAACTTTATGCGCCACTTCATTGGCTAACTGCCGATCTAAGAGGGAAATTGCAAGTTCCAATGATTCTTTAGTCACAATATGAGCAGTGACTTCGGATAAATAATCGTCCTTATATTGTCCGATAGATTTAATATTTAATTTCGACATTACTTTTCGTAATTCAATGAAGGTCAGATTATTATAGAGCCAGTAGATTGGACCCTTAAAAATAGGTTCGAACCTTGACAGTTCACTAGGCTTAATCTCTTGTGAGTCTGGAATGTACATCGGTTCAAATGGGAAAATACCTGTTTTTCTCAGACCGTAATTCAAGTGATTGATGATATCCTCATGAATCACACCTTGATTGACATTATCTTCTAAAATGTACTGGTAGTCGATTAAGGTAGAGTATTTGTTTTGATTGTATGAAACCCTGTGGACTTCATCATGGCTTTCTTCTGCTGCTAAACGCCTGATGAGTTTGGCTTCTGCCATTGATAGATGTTCAAAAATTTCAGCTTGTAAAGCCGCATTACTAAGTTCTTTTAATTTATAGTCAATCAACTCATCCATACTCGTAAAATTTACAGAGTTAAACAAACTGGCCCTGACCAGTTCATGTTCTCCTAAATAAGTCTGATAGAAAGTTTGAATATCCATAGACAGAATCCCCCAGCTCTTTGACTGCTTTTATAATTACTATTTTACACTTATTAATCATAAAAATCTGTTGAGACCGTTTAATCACAAAAAAACACTAGTGATAAAACACCAGTGTTGAAAATTATGAGATTTTACTTCTTATTCTGGCAGTTTAGATACACCAATGTTTGTCATTTCAAAAGCATTTAACACATGATTTAACTGTTCTTCTGAGAGGACATCATATTTCTTACATATGTCTCTTACTGGTTCCCCGCTTGCCATCGCTTCACGTGCAATTGATGATGCTTTCTTATAGCCAATATGAGGCACAAGCGCTGTGATTACACCGATACTCTTATCCACGTATTCCGACATCTGTCTTTCATTAGCTGTAATACCTGCAATACATTTTTCTGTAAAGACTCTAAAGCCATTGTTCATAATGTCTATGGATTGTAGTAGGTTATATGCAAGCACGGGTTCCATAACATTTAATTCAAACTGTCCAGCTTCTGATGCGAGACAAATGGTATTGTCGTTACCGATGACTTGGAAGGCAATTTGATTAATCACTTCAGCCATAACCGGATTAACCTTACCAGGCATAATGGAAGAACCTGGCTGACGTGCAGGAAGATTGATTTCATTCAGACCCGCTTTTGGTCCTGAAGCCATCATTCTTAAGTCATTTGCAACCTTAGACATGTTCATCATACATACTTTAAGTGCTGCAGAAATTTCAGTATAGGCATCTGTATTCTGAGTTCCATCAACAAGATTTTCTGCAGATTTAAATGGATAGCCTGTAAGATTTCTAAGTTCTTCAACAACCGTATCAATGTATTTTTGGTCAGCATTTAAACCAGTACCAACTGCAGTTGCACCGATGTTGATTTCATAAAGATTTTCTAAAGCGTTTGATACACGGCGAATGTCTCTTGATAAGACCTTAGCGTAGGCACTAAATTCTTGACCTAGGCGAATTGGCACGGCATCTTGAAGATGCGTACGTCCCATTTTAATGACGTGATCAAACTCCGTTGCCTTCGCTTCAAATGCTTGTTTCATCGTGTTCATAGTTTCTAACAAGCTTTCTGCACGTATTAAAAATGCAATATGGAGTGAAGTTGGGAAGGCGTCATTTGTTGATTGTGACATATTGACATGGTTGTTCGGACTCACAAACTCATAGTCACCTTTTTCTCTTCCTAAGATATCAAGTGCACGGTTTGCAATGACTTCATTTGCGTTCATGTTTGTCGAAGTCCCAGCACCACCTTGAATTGGATCCACGATAAAATGACTGTGCCACTGACCGTCTATAATTTCTTCACTCGCTTGGACAATGGCATTTTTTCTTTCCTCATCTAAAACGCCATTCGCATGGTTTCCAATAGCGGCTGCCTTTTTGACCATACCAAGGGCTCTGATTAAGTCCGTGTTTAAACGATATCCTGTAATTGGGAAATTCTCTAAAGCTCTTAGGCTTTGAACACCATAATAGGCATCATTATTAATTTCTTTTTCTCCAAGAAAGTCTGCTTCAATTCTTGTATCTTTCGTCATGTCTTCATACAGCTCCTAGGGTTTATTGTATAATCATCGATTCAAAATCTTTTGGAAATGCGTTGAGATTAATTGTATTATCATCTTCAATATACAACATATCTTCGATTCTGACACCGCCAAAATCAGGGATGTATATTCCTGGTTCTATGGTGATCACATTTCCCGCTTCTAACTTATCTTTATTTTCACCATGAACAGAAGGTGCCTCGTGGATATCTAAGCCAAGACCGTGGCCAATACGGTGCATGAAATACTCACCGTAACCTGCATCTTCGATAACCTGTCTCGCACTTTTATCGATATTTGAGAGTTCTGTTCCTTCTTGACTCGCTTTAATACCTGCAAGGTTTGCATTTAACACTGTTTTATAGATTTCTTCTTGCTTTTCAGTCGCTTCTCCAACAATAAAAGTTCGTGTCATATCTGAAACATAACCTGTATCCGATACAACTCCGAAATCAATTAACAAGAAATCTCCTTTTTGAATGACGTCATTACCCGTGTCACCATGTGGTAAGGCAGATTTTTTTCCTGTTAATACACTCGGCCCAAAGCTTGGTCCTACTGCACCATAAGATTTAAATTGTTTGACTAGGAAGTCTGACACTTCCATTTCTGTCTTACCTTCAACAGTAAATGATTTAAGATCCTGTAGTGCCCTTTCTGTCATATCGACCGCTCGTTGTAATTCACTTTTGTCATGGTCATCTTTGATTCCACGTAAGTAATTGACGTGATTATCAAGAGTTTGAATATTGTCAGCTCGATATTGTTCAGTCAACCTAAGGTAACGATCATAGATCAGATGACTACCTTCGACCGCGATCGTCTTATCACTTGGGATTGTCTTAAAGACATATGAAAATGCATCTTCCTTATCGTCGTGGGGGGAGTAATGATCTAGATCCGTATTGTTTTTCACTGTTTCACCATCTAGTGCTGGGTAAATCATCGTTGTTTCTTTTGACTGATTATCGATTAACAAGAGTAACAATCGTTCATGTGGGTCTAAGCGTACACCCGTAAAGTAAAAAATGTTTAAAGGATTAGATATTATTGAATAATCCGCTTCGACACTTGCTGCTAATTCATCGATTTTACTCGCCATTTATTTTTCCTCCTCAGAAGATGAAATGTACTTATCAAACCAGCCTGTGATTTGTTCTAATCTTGCGAGACGTAAACTCGGTTTTCCTGAACGTGAAAGCTCATGAGAAGAAGATGGGAAACGGACAAACTCAGTTTCCTTACCGTGATATTTCAACTCTATAAAGAACTGCTCTGCTTGTTCGATTGGACATCTAATATCTTCTTCACCATGTAAAATAAGTAAAGGTGTTTCAACTTGTTTCGCATATTTCAGGGGTGAGTGATGCCACAATTTCTCAAGATCATCAAGGCCAGCTAAAATTTGCCAGTCTGTAAAGTAATAACCGATATCTGAGACCCCTCTAAAGCTAATCCAATTCGAAATTGAGCGCTGGGTCACAGCTGCTTTAAAACGGTTCGTATGCCCAACAATCCAGTTGGTCATAAAGCCACCATAGGATCCGCCTGTTACACCTAAATTATCTTGATCAATCCAATCATACTTATTAGTAATATAGTCCACTGCAGCCATAATATCTTTATAGTCACCATTGCCGTAATCCCCTCTTACAGCATCAACGAACTCCTGAGAATAACTATGTGACCCTCTAGGATTAATAAATAATACGGCATAGCCTTTCGCTGCTAACACTTGCATCTCATGGAAGAACGTATTGGCATATAAGGCATGTGGTCCACCGTGTATATTAGTTACCATCGGATAACTTTGACCAGCCTGATAACCAGCTGGTTTCATAAACCAACCGTGAACCGTCGTCTCATCAAAACTAGAAAACTCAATTTTTTCAGGATCAACCAACGTTGTTTTCGATACGTAATCCTTATTGACTTCGGTTAATTGAATTAGTTCTTCTGTCTCAAAATCAAATTTATATAGTTCACTCGGTGACACATGTGTTGAAATTGTTAAGTAGGCACCAGACTCATCCGCATCCATACCAAAAATATTATGGTCGCCTCGGTAAAGTGGCTTAATATGCCCATTAATGTCTCCTTGGTATAAGTTCACACTACCAAATTCCGACACGATAAAAACATACTCACTATTTGAAATCCACTTTGTCGGATTACCGTCAATATTTTGCTGGGTATCTTGTGCGACTAGACCACCGATTGGTTTATCGAGTGCTGTAGTGACATCGATAATATCGCCTGTAGTAAGATTCAAAACTTCGATGTGTGGGTGTGTGGCATTCTTATATTGACGTGTCATCACTGTCATTAAAAGATGTTCCCCATCTGGTGATAATTCCGCTTTAAAGACATTCATGTCAGAGCGTAACAATTGATCCGTACCATTTTTACGTAAATACAGTTTAGAAGAAAAATTGAAATCTGGATTATCACTTTGGTCAGTTGAGTAAATAAAACCAGTATCTGTTAAGTCATGAAGTTGGTAGTTCGCTTCACCTTTTAAGACCACTTCTGTTTCTTTGGTATGAATGTTCACTTTTTTAATCTGTGAATATTTCTCGGGAAATACACCATAAGGTGACGGCCCACCATCAGACTTATACTTCATTTTATTTATAATCGTAGGTTTCGGTGTTTTACTATCTTTTTCTTCTTCAGTCTCTTTTGTGTCCTTTCCTACTCTGACAGAATAATAGATTGTCTCATCATCTGAACTAAAGACTGGGTTAGATGCACCATCTTTTTCAAAGGTAATTTGTTCGCGTTCCCCACCTGTGTGACGGAGTATGAAGACCTGTGGTTTTTTGTCTTTATCAGGTGCTGTGAAGGTTGTCATATTTCCATTATTGGCATGACACACAATACCGATTACTTCATCTTTATATGTAAGTTGAATGTTGCCTTGGTCATTGTGAGAATGAAGGTAGGCATAGTACGTATCCTCGTCCTTATCAGTACGACTCGTTAAATACGTCACGCTCGAGCTATTTGGGACGACTTTTGGTGCAGAAACGGATTGTATATCAAAAATATCTTCGATTGAAACTTTTGTCATTAAAAATCCCCCTTTTTAATTAATATAACACTCTTTAGTTCACCCTACTAACGAATGAATGAAATCGCTTCATTTTTTAGTACTTAATGATCGTTGATATAAGAGATATATAAATATAGGAACAGCCGATAGCATGACCATAACACCCGTAGGAATGCTAACTGGTGCAAAAAGAGTACGCCCTAAAGTATCTACGTTTAGAACATAGATTGCACCGACAAGAATCGAACGTTTTAACAACGGAATAAATGCCATCGGCTTAAGGTACATAATCACCTGGGGAACGATAATGCCTACAAGTGCAATAATACCCGTGTAACCTAAGGCAACAAGTGGCGGAACAGCAGCTATCATTAATAGCAGTGGGCGTATTTTGCTCACATTGACGCCTAAGGCATGTGCCCGAATATCTCCAAGCTTTAACAAATCTAACTGTCTGCCATGTCTTATTAACAAGATAAATGCAATAAATGACAACACCATAACGACGGCAACTTGGTAGTAATTTATACCACTCAAGGAGCCAAACATGTACCTTGAGATGTTCTGTGTATCTTCTGGATTAACTAAGATAATCAAGTACAAAATACCCGAGAGTAAAGAACCCAGTAGAACGCCGGTTATAATTAATGTTTCTGGACGGTAAGACAAATCTAAACGCCGTGCAATTATTAGCACGAGTACCATGGTCAAAAGACCACAAATGATGCTCATAATCGGTGCGAAGATAACAGGGATGACTGTAATCACTGTCAAAGCTGAGCCGAGAACCGCCCCATTAGCCATACCTAAAGTAAAGCTATCCGCCATCGGATTTTTCAAGATAATTTGAAATACTGCCCCACTCATACTTAAGCTTGCTCCAAGGAAAATTGCCATCAATACTCTCGGCAATCTCACATCTAGCATGATTGTATATGACTGCATTGTAGACACATCAGAGAAACTAACAGATCCAACAAACACACTAACAACCAGACAGAGCATTAAGATGATTGATAAAACAACATTCGTCTTATTCATATATACACTGTGCCACTTCTTCTAAGCCTTCAACGAACCTAGGACCTGGTCTTGAAATCGTATCTGGATTTGGTATGCATTGATTACGTTCATCAGCAATCTCAGTAGTGCTTAACCCAGATATACTAGAAATTTCTTCGGCTAATGTATCATTATCTTGTCCAGATGTTGAAATAACCTTCGATGGTTCACGTGCAATTAACTCTTCAGATGTAACAGATGGATAACCTTCGACATCATTAAAAGCGTTCTCTACTTCTAAAGTTTCCAAAAAGTCATCAATAAAAGTATCATCACCTGCAACATAAATATCTGGTGACACTGATACTAGAAGAAGCACACTATCATCTGTTTGTTGATCTTCATAAGTGGCTTTAAGATCTGTAAGTTCTTTTTGAAGTTCAGTATTTAAATTTTCAGCTTCACTAGACTTATCAATAAAATCACCAACTTGTGTAATTGTATTGTAAATTGCATCAATTGATTGCGCATCGTCTACTACTAAGACCTCAGCACCTGTATTATCAGCCACACGGTCAATAATATCCTTGTTCGCGTCATGGTTTGAAACATGAGAAATAATATGTGTTGGTTCTAGTGCTATCATAGCCTCTTCATCTAAATCAAAAGTATCCAGCCTTGTTAAATCTTCAGACAGATCCTCAGGATATGTATCTACTGTTGTAATGCCCACCAAGTCTTCTGTTGAACCGAGCGCTGCGATGATTTCCGTATTACTTGGTATCAAAGAAATAATATTCATATCGTCATTAGAGCTCTGATCAACAGCGGATTCATTAGAACAGGCTGCCATAACTATCGTAATTAAGGTTAAGAAAAATAATTTTGTGTGCGTAGGTAATTTTTTGATGATTACCATCTCCTCTAGCATCATTATAATAGAGTTACTTTATCTAATATAGGGTGATTTATTTATAAAAAGACTTACAAAAAAGGGGCTGGGCAAAAATATTCCCAGCCCCTTTTTAGTCACTTACATTCTTTCAGGTGCATTCACATCTATTAATCTTAGGGCATTCTCTAAAGTTTGACGAACCGCTTCAATCATTAAAATATAAGCACGTGTCTTATCGTCATTTTCTCCTAGTACTTTTTCAGCATTATAGAATTTATGGAAGCTCGCAGCCAAGTCATGGATGTAATTTGGAATTCTTTGCGTCGCACGAGCTTCTGCTGCGCCGCGTACAATATTAGGGAATTCTAATATTTTCTTCAGTAATTCAAGCGCTTGCTCGTTGGTGATTACGTCCACTGGCACTGTTTGGTCTAAATCAAAACCATTTTCCTTCGCTTGACGTAAAATACTGCATATTCTAGCGTGGGCGTATTGTGCATAGTAAACCGGATTATCAGAGGATTCACTACGTGCTAAGTCTAAATCAAAGTCAAAATGAGTATCAGTTGAGCGCATCACCATGAAGTAACGTGCCGCATCAACACCAATCATATCGATTAAATCTCTCATCGTTACTGCCTTACCAGTACGTTTACTCATCTTCACTTCTTGACCATTTTCAATTAAGCGAACAATTTGCATAATTTCAATTTCTAATTTATCCGGGTTCTCACCTAAAGCACCGAGTGATGCTTTCAGACGGTTGATATAACCATGGTGGTCTGCACCAAAGAGGTTAATTAACTTATCATATCCACGCTCCACTTTGTCATAGTGATAAGCAATATCTGGCATCAGATATGTGAAGGTTCCGTCTTTTTTCACGATAACGCGGTCTTTGTCATCCTTAAAGTCCGTCGTGCGTAGCCATGTCGCATCATCACTTTCATAGATGAAACCATTGTCTTTCATCTTGGTCATCGCTTCATCTATTTCGCCAGTTTCGTATAGTGAAGTTTCACTAAACCAGTTGTCAAAGTGAATACGAAAATCGCTTAAATCTTCTTTTAGTTTACGCATTTCATATTCGACACCAAGGTCTCTAAATTTACTAATACGTGCAGTTTCATCTAAATCTTTATACTCAGGGTGAGCCTCGGCTAACTCTTCACCAATCACCTTAATATCTTTACCGTTATAACCGTCTTCCGGCATGTTCAATCCTTGACCTAAAGCCTCAAAATAACGTGCTTCTATGGAACGAGCTAAGTTGTTAATTTGATTACCGGCATCATTGATATAGTATTCACGTGTGACATCATAGCCAGCAAAATCCATGATATTAGAAAGTGTTGCACCAACTGCACCATTTCTCGCATGACCAATGTGAAGATCCCCTGTAGGATTTGCAGAAACATACTCAATTAACACTTTTTCTTTCGTTTCACGTTCTGAACGACCATAGTTTTCTTTCTGGTTTAGAACCTTAAATATAACGTTTAAAAGTTCTTTACTTTCCATTTTAAAATTGATAAAACCAGGTCCAGCAATGCTGACTTCACTTACACTTGCTTTTTCTTTGTCCAGGTTTTCAATAATTAATTCAGCAATTTCTCGAGGGTTTCTACGCGCAAGTTTAGTCAATACCATTGCTGCATTAGTAGAAAAGTCTCCGTTATTCTTATCTTTTGGAACTTCGACTTTTACACTAGGCATATCTGATTCTTCGACTAAGTTTGCATTTTTGATTGCATTTTCAATCGCTTCTTTAAGTTGTTGTTTTAAATCCATATTTAAGCCCTCTCTAACTTATATTTGTAGTGACCAAGTAGTGACCCCGATTCAAATAAATCATATTCAATATACAAGCCTGTGTCTTTAACATCCAGTTCGAGCGTCAATATTTCAAACTGATGTCGGCCAGCTGGGGAATCATAAAATGTTGATGTTCTAATACCTTTTTCAAAGTGAAAATTCATATTGATAATTCCACGTCTCTGTAATTTTATATTACTATCGCTTAACCTAACAGTGACTTTTAGCTCATGTTCATCCAACGATTCTGTATAACGTAAATAACGATCGCCTTTATCTATGACCGAGACGTTTAAATCTTGTTCATATTCATTTTTTTCACCATGCATATCAACGACTTGAGATAGCTTATATATACCTTGATTTGGAGCGTTCATTTTATCACCTTCAATATTACAAATTATAGCATAATGCATGTAAATTGACGCCTAAAACATAAAAAAGGCAGGGCTTTCGCCCCACCTAAGTGTCCTAGTTATATCACTATAACTATAATATATTTTATCCATAGATTTAGGAATGTGCAACGTAATTTTAGAAAGTCATAAAAAAGACATATTTGCTAGGACTGAACACCGAGTGCTTCCTGCATGCGGTCTGAGTTGTCCCACATTTCTTCGTTATGGTGTTGTAAAAAGTCGATTAATGCATCTTTTGAGCCCTGATCCAGAAGCTCTAGCTTAATGCGACCTTTCATTGCGTCATCTAAGCTATTTACGTGCTCATGCATCATTTTATAGCCGCGACGTTTTTCCTTGTTAACCATTAAATAACAAGCGCCTGCGCCGTTATAGACAGGACCAACTTCCTTACGTTCGACTGCTATCCAAACAAGATAATACTCTTTAGCATCTTCACCTTCGGCTTCAGTCTTATCCGTAATCCACTTCACTCGTTTTTCAACTTCAGCTTTACCATGTAAGCCGCCTATATCTAACACAGCTTCTTTCGTTTCAATATTAATATATATTGGCGCAATGTTTTCTAGACTAATTGAGCCAAAGTTTTGTCCTCTATGACCATCAAGTGGGTCATTTTTTATAATGTTAAATTGAAATCCTGGCTTTTTCTTTGGTTTTTCATCTGCCAAATTGAACCCTCCTAATCAAGTTCGTTTAGTAAATTAATAATTTCCGCCTTTACACTCAAATCTTCGATGGCTAAAATTTTCTCTTTCGGATAATACAGACGAGACCCTAAACGATGCAAGCCTGTAATTGAATTAATGATGGCAGACTGTGAACTAATCTCTCTAATATCACCATTCGATCTCAATAGATGAATCGGCTGACGATTTGTTTTTTGACCAGGGCGGTCGTAATCATATGGTAAATCAGAATAACTATCACTAAATACATAATAGTTAGGGTCTAGGCCAGCTCGTCTATACAAATCATTGAGTTCAGAAATTGTAATTATAGAGCCATCAAACGGCAAGTATTTAAATAAATCCCTGTTTACAAATCGGCTCGCTAAATCGCTGAGAATTTCATCGTCTTCACGAATCCACTCTTGTAAGTAAAAGTTCACAACCATTTCATCAAGTCGTAAATAATCTTCAACAGTTACATTCTCATTAAAGAAAGGAATGAAATATGTTGGTGCTTGTTTAAAATTATAGCTGGACTGATAGAGATGCTTCGCACGTCTTAAAATAAGATTTAAAAGTACTTCCCCACCACGTGACACAGGGTGGAAATACACCTGCCAATACATCTGATAACGACTCATCAGGTAGTCTTCAACAGCGTGCATCCCACTTTCTTTGATCAACACTTCATTTTTTGAAGGTCGCATCACTCTTAATATACGTTCCATATCAAAATTACCATAACTGACTCCCGTATAATAAGAATCTCTCTGCAGGTAGTCCATACGGTCAGCATCAATTTGGCTTGAAATCATGCTAATAACTAATTTATTTGGATGTGTCTTATTTATAACTGCTGCCACTTGTTCTGGAAAGTCCTTAGAGACTCTTGATAGTACTTCATTGACTTCTGTCGAACCTAAGATAATTTTCTTTGTAAATTCCTCATGGTCAGTATAAAAAATATCTTCAAAGCTATGAGAGAACGGTCCATGACCTAAATCATGTAGGAGTGCTGCAGTAAGTGCGAGCAACTTATCATCCTTGTTCCACTCAGGATATTCTTCAAAGTTATCAATCATACGTCGCACAATTTCATAGACGCCAAGCGAATGGTTGAAGCGAGAATGTTCTGCTGAATGAAAAGCAAGATACAGAGTCCCGAGTTGTTTTATTCTACGCAGGCGTTGAAACTCTTTAGTTTTAATAAGGTCCCAAATCACCTGGTCTCTGACATGAATATATCGGTGAACTGGATCTTTAAATACTTTTTCTTCTTGCAGTTGCTTGTGACTGTATTCACTCATTACCAATGGGTGACGCCTCCTTTTTTCAATCCAATAATATCATAAATTAACGATTAACAACCAATCGCTCACATTAACTTTGAGATCGGTTGGCTCTTTTTCCAACAAAAAGCATGTAACATAAACCAGCTATGAGAATTGGGAGAATTAGCCATAGATACATACCGTCATATCCGACAAATGGTATCAAAAGACCGAGTATAACTGGACCAAAACCTAAGCCGATTTCTAAAATAATAAAGTAAGTTGATGTGGCGAGACCTACATTTTCTTTCGGTGCCACTTTCACACAGATAATCTGGGCAGCAGATTGGAAGTTACCAAAACCTAGACCAATAATGAAACCTGCGACTAGTACAAGCAGTCCGGAAGTCGTATTTCCAAGAATTAAAAAACCTATCGCCATTAGAATAAATGTCGGGTAAATGACCATATTAGGTCCCTTTTGGTCAATTAAGCGCCCCGTAAATGGTCGGGTCGATAAGACCGCTACTGCATAAACAATAAAGAAGAAACTCGCAGCAGTCACAACATCAATTTCAATTGCATAAGTATTTAAAAATGATAATACACTGGAATATGCAAGTCCCATTAGGAATATAGGCATCAACATTCGTAAAGAGTTTTTCTCTATCAGAATAAATTTAGTCGGCTTAACCGCTGTCTCTTTTGTTATGTTATTAATTTTTATAATTGGGATCATCAACACAACTAAAACCATGAGTATGCCAACGTACACTAACATCATTTCAAAAGTAATTACTTCAAGTAATAAGAAAGCAATAAAGGGACCAACTGCACTCGCAACCACCATACTTAAACTAAAGTAACTGATTCCTTCACCTCTTCGTTCTTCAGGGACAGAAATTGTTGCGAGTGTATTGAGTGCCGTCGAGATAATGCCTGTTGCGAGACCATTTAAAAGTCGTGTCGCCAAGAGGAATGTTAGGCCAAAATCAAAGAAATATAAAATGTAAGTTAAAAAATACAGGATGGTCCCGATAATCATAATTTTTCGCGCACCAAGATGGTTAATTTGATACCCTGTCATTGCGCGACCAATTAGAACACCGACAATAAAAATACTCGCCGTAAAGCCAGCAATACTTGGATTGATATCATATTTTTCAATGGTGTAGTTTCCCACCGTTACTAAAGTTGAATACATCGCACCCATCAGAATAAAGTGAAAGGCAAAGATCGCTATAAATTCCTTGGTCCATATTTTTGGTGCGTAGACACTGTTTGACATTAAATTCCTTCTTTCTGACAAATTAAAACCAGTATTAAAAATACTGGTTAGTTAGCGTTCATATATTTACTATTGCGGTTTTTGATATTATCTTTAAAACGTTCATAGACTGTCTTATCCGTTTCTGATAACTCTCTGAAATCCACAATATTCGCACCCATTTTCTCAAGTGCTTTTAAGGTGAGCGCCTCAACTTCTTGAACGCTAAAGTTTGTTTTTAAGAGCTCATTTAGAGAAGCCATATGTTCTGGATTAATCAAGGGATAAGTAAATTTCTCACTTTCTACTGCACGTGCATACTTATAAAAATCCTTCATTAATTTAGCACGTTCACTACCACTGCCCGTAACAGATAAATAAATTTGTACTGCCACGCCGTCCTTGATTCGGCGTTGTGAAATACCAGCAAATTTTTTACCATCAATGCTTAAATCATATGTACCCGGGCAATAACTATCATGAATTTCATATGCTTCAATACCTTGGGCCTTAAACATAGTTTGAACCAACTCTACCATCATATCATATCCATCTTCTATATACTGGAAGTCAGCCTTGGGTAAGACAAGTGAAATGTTCAACACACCGTCATCAAGTACGACACCAAGACCCCCACTATTTCGAACGATAAATTCAAAACCTGCATCATTTAAAAAATCTAAGCCATAATTCAACATAGGCAGACGTGCATCTTGTAGTCCTAAGATGATAAATGGACTGTGCTGCCAAAAACGAATCTTTGGCGTGTTATCTTCTGATACTTGATGTTGTAAAAAGTCATCGAAAGCAAAGGATTCAAAAGGGTGTGTTGTATGATACTTGTGAATCACTTCAACAGTTTTACCTGTGAAGTAAGTCTCACTCATTACTATCGCCATCACGATTAGCAACAACTTGTGTTGCAGTAAATAGAGCTAGGTTATAAACCTCTTCTGTTGTCGTCCCACGAGACAGATCATTAACAGGCTTTCTTAAACCTTGAAGAATTGGCCCATATGCCTCAAAGCCACCGAGTCTTTGTGCAATTTTGTAACCGATATTTCCCGCTTCTAGTGATGGGAAGATGAATACGTTAGCGTTTCCTTTTAAAGGTGAGTTTGGTGATTTTTTCTCCGCTACACTTGGTACAAAGGCCGCATCGAACTGTAACTCGCCATCAATAATCGCATCAGGTAATTTGTTTTGTGCATATTCTGTTGCGAGACGCACACGTTCTGCTTCTTCAGTTTTCGCAGAGCCTTTAGAAGAGAAGCTCAATAAGGCAAGCCTTGGTTCAACACCAAAACTTGCTGTTGTCTTCGCTGTTTCCACTGCAACCTCAGCCAATTCATCAGCAGTCAATGTCGGGTTAATGGCACAGTCACCCATGACATATAATTCATTATCACGTCGCATGAAGAAGATACCGCTTGTCTTAGAGACACCTTCTTTAGTTTTAATGATTTGAAGCGCCGGACGAACAGTGTCTGGTGTAGAGTGCATGGCGCCTGATACAAGACCTTGTGCATAGTTTGTATGTACCAGCATTGTGCCAAAATAGTTTACGTTTGTACCGATAATTTCGACTGCCTGATCTGCAGTTACCTTGCCATTTCTTACTGTTTGAAATTCATCTGCAAGTTTCTGGCCTAATTCAGAAGTTGCTGGGTTTATAATTTCTAAGTTATCTATGTCTATATTTTCTTCTTTTGCTATTCTTATTATTTCGTCAGTATCCCCAAGAACAATTGGATGGACATAGCTATCCTTTGAATGTTGTGAAGCGGCAGTTAATATACGCTTATCAATACCTTCTGGGAACACTATCTTAATTTTTTCACCATGTAAGTTGTTTTTAAGATTCGTAATAAAGTTACTCATTATGGCCTCCTCGGTGAATTACTTTATATATTATTATACTGGTTCTGTCATATCTTTTAAACATAATCTGTTGTTAAAACGTTTTCTACTAACTAAAATAGAGTTATATATATCAAAAGGAGAGAATAGAATGAGCGAACCGGTCAGTACAATAGAAGGTTATTATAGCTTACATTTACTTTATAGCGTGGATTGGGCTGCATTTAAAGTTTTGGATGATGAAGAGAAAGATGCCTTGTTAGAAGAACTCCGGACATTCTTGGATGAACAAGAAGCTGTTCATAACAATAAAGAAGGTGACTATGCTTTCTACAATGTTATGGGGCACAAGGCAGATTTAATTTTCTGGTTCCTAAGAAACACACCAGAAGAATTAACTAAACTTGAGCTTCAAATCAATAAACTTGGTATTGGAGATTTCTTAGTTCCAACATACTCTTATGTTTCAATTATTGAAATGAGTAGCTATCTAGGTGGTAATAAGACTGCTGAGGAAATGCTTGCCATTCCTCACATTCAAAATAGACTCTTCCCTAGCCTAGATAAGTCTAAATATATTTGTTTCTATCCAATGGATAAAAAACGTGACCTAGACGATAACTGGTATATGTTACCGATGGATGAACGCAAGCAGTTGATGCGTGATCATGGTATGATTGGTCGCCAATATGCAGGTAAAATCAAACAGTTCATTTCTGGATCTCAAGGTCTAGACAAATACGAATGGGGCGTCACGCTATTATCAGATGACATGCTTGAGTTTAAGAAAATCATCTATGAAATGCGCTTTGATGAAGCGAGTGCTCGTTATGGTGTCTTTGGTGACTTCTATGTCGGCAGTATTATTGAACGTGATGGATTAGAAGCGTACTTTAAGTAATAGATATTTTAAGTAGCCCTCTGTTTTATCCTCTTTAAAATGGGTTATATATAATTATCTAGATTTTAGGAGGAAACCTTATGAAGCGCTTGTTAAAACGTGTAGCAATCTTTGCTGCACCAATCATCATTAATAAAATCGTTGAAAAATTCATGAATAAAGGCAGTAAAGATACTGACTCAAATTCAGGCACTGATTCAAATAAGAAAAGTAAAAGAAAATAAAGTTCAACTTTTAAAATCCACCTAACAATCGTTAAGTGGATTTTACTGTAGAGAGGAGGCCTATGATTAAACAAATTTCAAATCACGTCTATGTTATGCCATTCGATAGCGAGCGGGACCGGCCACACATTGGGTATATTCAAGGTGAACAATTTAGTGTTTTAGTTGATGTTGGTAATTCACCTGAACATCTCAGTGAAGTACTAAACGAAATTAAAGAAAATAATTTACCAAAACCAACACTTGCCCTCATCACCCATTGGCACTGGGATCATACTTTTGCTATGCATGCTTTTAAAGGTAAAACAGTCGCTCATAAAAAGACAAATGATATCTTGTCTCAGATAAGCACTTGGGAGTGGACAAATGACGCTATGATGGAACGACTTAGAACGGGTGAAGAATGTCAGTTTTGTCATGACCATATCCTCATCGAATATGATGATATCTCAAAAATTAAAGTTGTAACTGCTGATATCGTTTATGACAACACGCTATCTCTAGACTTAGGAAACCTGACTGTGCACGTTGCACCTATAGATAATCCCCATTCAGATGATGGTGTCATCGTGTTTATAGAGGAAGAAAAAGTACTATTTGCTGGTGATGCAGACAGTGGTGAGTATTATAAATTAGATGGCGGTTATGATTCAGACCGCTTCTATCACTATGTGAAAACAGTTGATCAATTCCCATACGAAACCTACATTCATGGACATGTGGGACCATATAATCGTGTAGAAACTCAAAGATTTCGGCAAATAATCATAGATGAAGAATTGTAGGCAAAATACCGATTAATATACGAA